>NZ_JBFSUV010000006.1:0-126346 GCF_041467515.1 Vibrio sp. 10N.247.311.12 | reverse complement strand
AGAGCTTAGAGCTTAGAGCTTAGAGCTTAGAGCTTAGAGCTTAGAGCTTAGAGCTAAAGCCAAATACCAAGAGCTGTTAAGCTTTGTTTTGCTCAGCTTTACATACAGCCGCAGTGAACACTACGTCAGTTGAGCTGTTAAGTGCTGTTTCAGCCGAATCTTGAATCACACCAATGATGAAACCAACCGCTACAACCTGCATCGCTACATCGTTTGAGATACCGAATAGGCCACAAGCTAGAGGAATCAGTAGCAGTGAGCCACCGGCAACGCCTGATGCACCACATGCTGAAATTGCAGCAACAAGGCTTAGTAGAATCGCAGTGAAGATATCAATCTCAATACCCATTGTGTGTACAGCGGCAAGCGTTAACACAGTGATGGTGATTGCAGCACCTGCCATGTTGATGGTTGCGCCTAGAGGGATTGATACAGAGTAAGTATCTTCATCTAGCTCTAGCTTCTTACAAAGGTTCATGTTCACTGGGATGTTTGCAGCGCTTGAACGAGTGAAGAATGCTGTTACACCAGATTCACGAATACATTGGAATACTAGAGGGTATGGGTTCTGCTTTGTTTTAACGAAAACAAGCAGTGGGTTAACCACTAGAGCAATGATTAGCATTGAACCTAGTAGTACCGCAAGAAGTTGACCGTAGCTTGCTAGCGCTTCAAAACCAGTGGTTGCGAAAGTCGCTGAAACTAGACCGAAGATACCAAATGGCGCTAGGCGAATGATGAAGCGAACAATGTGTGACACACTGTGGCTTAGATCTTCGAAAACCGCTTTCGTTGTTGCAGATGCGTGGTGCAGAGCAAGACCAAGACCGATAGCCCAAGCAAGAATACCGATGTAGTTTGCGTTCATTAGCGCGCTTACTGGGTTGTCTACAAGTTTAAATAGAAGTGTGTGAAGTACTTCAGCAATACCCTGAGGAGGGTTAGCACCTTCTGCGCCCGCAACCAGTGTCAAAGTGGTTGGGAACATGAAGCTAAGTACTACTGCTGTTAGTGCTGCAGAGAAAGTACCAATCAAGTAAAGCACGATGATTGGACGCATATGAGTATGCTGACCTTTCTTTTGGTTTGCGATAGAAGCTGCAACAAGAATGAATACTAAAATTGGGGCAACAGCTTTCAGAGCGCCGACAAACAGACTACCTAAAAGGCCTGCGTCTTGAGCTGCTGAAGGAGAAACCATGGCGAGAACGACACCGAAAACAATACCAGCAAGGATCTGTAGGACAAGATTCCCACGAGCGATGCGGGCGAGCATGTTGTGATTTTGCATAAAATACCTGCAATTGTTAATTTATTATAGTGATGTATCTTTTATAAAGTTGTACCGATTCCAACTATACACTAGTGGAATGGGCGGTCATATTAGCGGGATCGTAGCGGGTGTCTAGGAATAGTTTGCTTTTAGTGTGATTGTTTGCACTACGTGGTGTTTTTAGAGCTAAATGTTAAATAAATGTATTTTGATTTAGCTAAAAATCTACAAATTCATATTTGATAGAGCTAATATACTGTAAATTAGAAGATGTAAATGGCGATTGGTAAGAACATTGTGTGCGTAAATAGTCGTCTATATCCTGATTATTATCAAAATACTCGATTAATTAATGTCATGTGTAAAAGCGTATGTAGCGGTTTCTTTTGGTTAACCAGCGTTTTCGCCATTTTTGTTAATCATGCTACCTATCCTAATCGTTACATAAACGTACTTATATGTTTATCAAGGACTCTCTCCTAAGCTTTTAGAAATATTCCCACAGATATATTTGATGTCCCCCTTTATGATGTTTTTGATGATTTACCTTAAAATAAGTGAGTTATTGACGCAATTAACCTGATTTAACTGTTGTGAGGGAGGCGGGTATATCTTGTGTCGGTCTTAATTTACAAGAGTAAGAGCAATGAGTTTAATCAGTATCCCTTATGTAGAGACCTCTGCAGATACCGCTTTGCATATAGCAGCCGCAGTTGTGCTGATCAGCACCATAGCAGCGGGCCTGTACGGCTTTTGGAAGCTCCATGAGATCCCTATTCAAAAGGCTCATCAGACTGACCATCATCAGATAGGACTGATTACCGCGCTTACCTGGATTGGTTTCATTTGGCACTGGGTGTGGGTGCTCGCGATTATCATTGCTTTTGTAGATTTTGAAAAAGCCATTATCCGATTGCGTGATTTATGGAACTCTCCAACTCAAGTTAACAAATCAGAGGATGTCTAAATGTTAGAAGGTTTAGCTGTTTGGTGTTTATTCATCTATTTACTAAGACTGGTTGGTATGCCTTGGAATGCGGGGACTAAAGCATTTGCATATTTAGGAGGCACTAGTTGGCTATTGTTTGTTTGGGTTGGGCTAATTAATTACACGCCAATGGATTTATCTGGTGGCTCTGTAGTTCAGTCCCCTCATATTCAGCTCCGCCCAACCTCAACTAATGTGTCAGGCAAGGTCGATCAGATCTACATCACTCCAAACCAACGTATTGAGGAAGGGCAGTTAATTTATGAGATTGAAAACGAGCCTTATCAAATTGCTTATGAACAAGCGAAGATTTCGCGCGACTCGGCAAACGTAGCGGTTAGCACTGCGGCTGAAGAAGTAAAAATCGCTGAATCCAGCTATCAGGCAGCGTTACATGATTTTGAAATGACACAAAGTGAGCTTTCAGCTGCTCAGTCAAATAGAGACTTACAGAAAAGAACGTTGAAGCGTTATCTTGAACAAAACCGAGTCGTGCGTAATACGATCACTGAAAGCATGATTGATAACCAGCAAACGGTCGCCGATTCTGCTGTGTACACTGTGGCCAAGCTTGAGTCACAGCTGAGCAAAAAGAAATCTGATGTAGAGAAAGCCAAGCTACAAATAACCAAAGCGGAACTCTCGGTTGAATCCCGTCAGTCAGACTTTAACGAAACAATTCAGAAGGTGAATAAAGCAAAATGGGATCTTGATAGCACCAAGATTTATGCACCCGCTGATGGCTTTGTGACTAACTTTATTCTTCGTGAAGGTCAGCTTGTTTCTAGAGTTCCACGATTGCAGATGTACACCAACGAGAAATACGTATTGATGAGAGTGAATCATCAAGCGATTAGAAATGTTAAACCGGGTCAATTGGCTGAATTTACAACGCCAGTTTATCCAGGGAAAATATTCACGGCAGAGGTTGAAGGTATTATTGAAGCAACCGGCGAAGCGCAAAGTAACTTGCTTGGCTTTGACCAGAATGTTCGCTCTACAACAGGTAAGAACCTACAAAATAAACATCATTTTGTTAGGTTGAAAGTCTTTGAGCCTGAGGGTTATAGCGTACCAGTCGGGGCGGTTGGTTTAGCTTGGATCAGTGGAGAAAAGCCAACAGAGCTTATGGCGTTTCTTGACGTAATACGTGGAATCATTTTACGTATGAAGTCGCAGCTCTACTACTTCTACTCTTTCTAACAGAGAGTTGGACTCAGAATCTGCGGCCTAGTTGAGCGTTACTCTATTTATAGCAATGCAACACCGACGGTAAATCTCGTAATCGTGTTGTTGAGATGACGATAAAAAGAGAACTAAATCAGCTATGTTAATTTTCACATCCGCAAAGTGGTGACACTCTGCGGATGTTTTATTCTATTCCAATGATTTGAGATATTGCTTGGGTGTCATGCCTCGATGCTTCTTAAACATATGCGTAAAGCTATCGAGATGGTTATACCCTAAACTGCTTGCCACTTCTTCGACTGGTATTGATTGGCTTAGCATTTTGACCGCTTTGTTGCTTAAGACAAAACCACACATTTCGGTAAAGTTGTGGCCATATTTATGGAATCTACGTTGAAACTGCTGAATTGATAGGCCCAACAGGTTCGATACTCTTTCGAGTGTCGGTAAACCAAAGTGACATGAGTAGTTGATGGCTTCATAAACTAACTTAGTGTCATCGCTAGGATCGGGCATGTCTAAACATCGGTCCAAATCCTCAAAATTCAGCGAAAAGGTTTGCTTGGTATCTTGATTATCAGCCAGGTTTGCCAAGCGTAAGCTGGAATGAAACCAGATCTCTGTTTGATGATGATTCCACGCGACATCACAGCCAAAATAATCTTGATATAGTTTCTCATCCGCACGCTCTCCTGAAAGTAGTACGCGCATCGGAGCAAAGTCTGCCCCAAGGTATTTTTTCAATATTTTTGACATCAAAACAGCGACTCTAATACTGTCATGAACGTCTAAGTGTTCTGCATCATACTGATTGTTGTAAGTCCACTTGATGATAGACCCCACAGGTGCAGCAACCCAAAAAGCACCGGATTGAATACACCCCATGCCGTAATTTACCTTTCTTATCGTCGACATTAAGTCATGACCAGAGAACATCCATTGGCCTAATCCGCCCAAGTCTTCGACCCGGAAATGGCGCACAGCCTCGAGCATAAAGTTTGGATTTTTTGTATAGCATTCGAGTTCTTCATAAAGCTGAAATACCTCAGAAATGGGCAACAGGTTCATTGTGTGATTAAACGCGGATTGGGGAATTGTCTGTGGGGAGATTGGATCTGAATAATATTGATTACATACGTTGTAATACAAATTCATCAGGCTATTTACCCTTATAAAGTAAGTTGTGTTGATAGTCATTGATCCATCCAAACCTCTGTGAATTAGGTCATAAACATAGCATAAATGACGTAATTTAACGAGTTTTAACAGACCCCAACGATGTTAGTTAACATCAAATATATCGGTAAAGTAGTGGCGATAATATTAGTAATAATGGTGTTAACTACAATTATTGATAGCTGTAAATACTGAGTTGAGTAAACCCCAATACTATTTTTTGAGAACCAGAAATAAATTGGATGGAAATTTTTAATCATGGTTTCAGCGTCTTTTAACTTCAGAGAATTAAATAGAAATTAATTAATGACACATACTCCTAAGATAGAAAAAATTAGCGTGTTTGATCGTATTAACGCATCGGCACTGATGTTATTGACTTCTGAATATAAAAGCTTGGAGCAGTTGCGAAGAAAAAACGACTATCCAATGTTCCCAACATTTGAAACGACACCATCCATGCCAATAAAGCGAACCAAGATAAATGGTGTCGATATTCGATACGCACATTCTGAAGCGATTGGTAAACCGACTCTTGTGATGCTTTCCCCTTTTCCTCAAAGCATTCTTGCGTATGCCCCTATTTGGACAGGGTTGGCTGAACACTACAACCTATATGCTTACGATATGCCTGGGTTCGGCGGCAGTGCGGGCGGGATTGAATACATGTCTTTCAAGGCTCAAGGCGACTTTTTAAAAGAATTCTTAAATCATTTGGATATTCAAGAACCACATTTATTGGGGCCTGACGTTGGTATGCCCGCGATCGTTTACTATGTGGGCACATATGACAATGATGTCAAAAGTTTATTGATAGGCGATGGCCCAGCAATTAATCCTTCGTCAAATGCAAGCGCCATCCGAAAAATGGTCGACTCATCGTTTTGGCGCACTGTTTTTAAAGTGACAGGGGCTGGCTCTTTAGTTCAAGGCTGTATCAAGGTTTGCTATACGAACTATCGCCCCAATCAAGAAGAGATTTCCGACTATATTGCTTCTTATCGCAATCGAATTCCTGCCGTCATGCAATGGTTTAAAGATTACCCAAAAAGTCTAGCAACGGTTGATCCATTGCTCGATAAAATAGAGTTACCCACTCAGATATTTTGGGGAGAAAACGATGCAATTCTTTACGTCGATAATGGAGAACGTTTAGCTAAACGCATGTCGAATGCTGAGTTAACAGTATTCAAAGACAGTGGTCATTTTTGTTATCAAGATAGGTACCAAGAGTTTTCGCTAATGGTGAAATATTGGATTGATAAGACGCAATAACAGTTAAATGATTGAGTAAATATGATTGAAATGGAACTACGAGAAGGTTCATGCTCAATAAAAGTGAATGTCGATTTATTGAGCGCCTTTCGAGCTTTTTACCACTTCTATCCTCATCCCTTACCTAAAACTAATCAAGGCATTGTAAATGCAGAAGCTAACCCTTTTAGCGCTAAGTTGTATTCTATTATTAGGTTGTTCTATTAATAAGGCAGCCGAAGAAAAAGACCACTTCGTTGATGATTATATCGAAATTAATAAACAAAATATTAAAGACTTACCTCAGTTGTTAAATGCTATCGCGTTTGAATATTCTAGGTTTGCTAATCAAGCTGAATAGCCGCTTTTGCCCTCGCTGACAATTATGTTTCACGATCCTGTTTTAGAGTCGAGTCTGGTACATAAAGAGCATTTGAGTACGTTAGGCATCCCCTTAAACGTCTCGCTATATATAGACGAAAATGGAGCTCCTAACGTGATTGGAGTGAAACTCGTCACTCGGACGTGAGTTACAGCGTTAGCTTTAAGGTTGAGGGTATATAACAATATGATGCAGCTTTGATCTATTGCATTAGTGGCTTTGGTGCCTTCTTCCTCTAATGCCTAGGCTTCCTCTATCTGCACATTCAATGGCCGATATTTGAAGAAGTTATCACCTAGAAGTTTTCAATCATTTGTACGAAGGGTACTGTTGAAACATTTCAGCGATCTCCTCGTAAATCAGCTCTTCACGTTCCTTAGAACTCATTGAGCGAGTCAATTTCCGGCTTGAATTCGCGGTCCATACAACGATGTTGGTTTTATCATCGATCAGTTCTACAACCAATTGTCCGTACGTCTGTTGGTGATAATTTTGTGGAGTGGACATTCCCCCACGGAAATTGTTCCAACCATAGCCAATACCAAATGACGAGCCGGAAGACACAAGTTCAGATGCTTGCTGAAGTTGGTAGCGGACGTATAGGTCGCCTCCGTCCTCTACAAATGAAACCCCTGTGCGGCTCATTTCTTTAATGATCGCACTTTCAATCCTGATTGAGTCGATACTAATCGGTATTTTGTTCTTCTCTTCTTTCGCAGTCCCGGGCGAGCTGAAATCATAGGTTTTATACATTGAGAAATCGGTTTGCTTTTCGAAGTCAGTATTTATTGTAGAGCAGGCAGCTATAGGAAGCGTTAATAATATGGTGGTTAGACGAAGCATTTTCTATCTCCTTGGAAGGTGGTTTGAAATGAAATTTTCTTCTGAAGGTGATTATACTTGTCCGGTAATCGATACTTTATGTTCGTTATATTCAGTCAATCTGGTAGTAAAAGTGACGCGATTAATCGTATTTTAACTTTATTGTTCAAGGGGGAATTATATTGAACTGGATAAAGAGAAACATTAACGTGATGATTAACTCGCTAAGAAAAATTCCAACTATTATAAATGGTGAATTTTTACTTTCGGAAGCAGACGATATCTTAATATCCCTTGTTGATTAGGAGGGGAATTTGTAGATAAAGCCCCACGCGATTGACACGTGGGGCTCGGTGTTTCAGATCAGCGTTGAGCGATTAACTCAGATTACCGTCAATATCCAACTGCTTAAGCTGAGCCTTTCTTAATATTGCGGCTTTCTGACTGTACGTTTCGGTACATTTTGGAAAGCTGCTTACTGTTAGCACGTTGCTCTGCCAATGAGGCACCATTTCTGGCTTGCTCTCGCAATAGCTTTTGATAGTTATTAAATCGTCTTTCAGACAACTCTCCACTCTCAATGGCTGTGCGTATTTTGCATCCAGGCTCTGATTCATGATGGCAATCAGAGAAACGACAGTGCATAGCTAACTCTTCGACATCAGAAAAGGTTTCGCTTACCCCTTCGGCGCAGTCTGCAAGTTGCAACTCTCGCATTCCTGGCGTATCAAGCAGTAAGCCGCCCGATGTCAGTAAATGCAGTGAGCGTGACGTCGTTGTGTGTCGACCTTTGCTGTCGTCTTCACGAATGCCACCCGTGGCCTGCTGAGTCTCCCCAAGCAGCGAGTTGACCAGCGTAGATTTCCCAACACCAGACGACCCCATCAAAGCCACCGTTTTGCCCGTTTTACACCAAGGCGACAATACTTGAGTAGAGTCTTGGTCTAGGCTATTAACGGCTTCGATCATCAGCATTGGGTCTAGGCTTTGTACCTGTTGTACTTTGCCTTCGTAGTCGTCACACAAGTCTTTCTTGGTGAGTACGATAACGGCTTCAACTTGCGCTTCATTAGCGAGAGCGAGATAACGCTCGATGCGGCTTAGGTTAAAGTCGTTATTTAACGAAACCACGATAAAAACCGTGTCGATATTGGCTGAAATATATTGTTCAGCTACGCGACTGCCAGCAGCTTTACGGCGGAAGAGCGATTGACGGTCTAGTAAGCGGTCGAATTGCAGATCAGAGTTCAAAATCACCCAGTCGCCAACGGTCATTGCCGGTTGGTTTTGGTGGATGGGTAGAACAATTTCACCTTGCTCTGACGCTAATGTATAGCCATTGCGGTGATGTGCGACGATACGAGCAATGACGGAGTGATCATAGTCTTCGAGTGTCAGTTGTTGTTGGAATACAGGTTGCCATCCAAGTTGTTGAAGTGACATTGGATGAGAAAATGCGTTTTGTGAATTCATGTCTATTTACCCAGACGTGCGAGCTTTCTTTTCTTATGAGAGCATTAACTTCTTGTGAGATCTCTTATTGTTGGTGAGATCAGAAGCGTTAAAAGCTAAAAAAGCGTCGAGACGTCAAAATTGCTTTAGAGTTTGGGTCGAATTCAATAGATAGGACCCCGGATTGATTCATGCATAATGAGCATGCTTTGACCATGTGCGATCAAACGTAAACCGGGTAAAAGTGTGCGGTAGCCAGCTGGTGGCTCAATGTTGGTAGTTCGGAATTAAAGTTGGTTTAACCAAACAAAATTAACGCGTTACTTTTACTGCCAGTTTTAGTGTTTTCATTACAATCATCTTCTCTTCTCCTTGGTTATTAATATGGTTAGGCTTTGCATAAAAAGCGAGTGCAGTTTAACAAAAAGCCACGATGGCGAGAAGTCATCGTGGCTTAAATTATTTTATCAATTGTGAATACGATTAATGATGGTCGTGGTTCATCTTTTTCATGCCGCTCATCACTTTCTTCACTGGTGCGTCGAAGGTCTGTGTTTCACCATTGGCAAAGGTCAGTATCATCTCGATTTGCTCACCTTCTTTTAGGCTACTTTTTAGGTCGAACAACATGATGTGTAGGCTACCAGGTTTAAGTACCGCTTCACCGTTTGCAGGGATGGTGATCTCTTGAACTTGGCGCATTTTCATAACATCGCCATCCATGATTACATCATGAAGTTCTACTTTACCTGCTGCAGGTGTTGTTGCAGAAACAATAGCGCGATCTTTATCGCTGTGGTTCATCAGAGTCGTGAACACCGCGCTGTTCACTGCTGAAGGCGGGGTTGCACGAGCGTACGCGTCATGAACCATAATATCGCTACTAGCCTGAGCAAAAGGGGTTAGCAATAAGCCTGCTAGAGCAAGTGCTTTTAACTTCATGTTGTTGTCCTTAATTTTTATGTTTTTGGTCTGGGACCTGACTTTTTGTTCGAACTTTATTAGTTAAGTTCTTTGTTTTTACGTTTTACTGCGTCAGCTTGTTGATAGCCTCAACAATTGGTGCTGGCGTTAACGTATGCGGCACTTTGGTAATCAAGGTACCGTCGGGCTTTAAAAAATAAAAATATGAGCTGTGGTCAAGGGTGTATTCCAACTCTGAACCTTCAAGCTTGGTCTTTCTGAAAATAACGCCGTAGTTATGAGCCAGAGTAGTGGTGACATCCAATGGACCACTTAGTCCTTCCATCATCGGGTGGAAATATTGCGCGTATTCGTACGAGGCTTCAGCGGCATCACGTTCAGGATCGAGAGAAACAAACATTGGGCGAATCTTGGCTTTTGCTTCATCAGAAACTTGGTTAAGTGCTCCGGCCAACATAGCCAAAGAAGTGGGGCACACATCTGGGCAGCGTGTGAAACCGAAGTAAACGATACGAATTCTGTCATCGGTTTGGTCAAAGATTTCCGTTGGTTGGTTGTCTTTGCCGAAAAGAGTCGTTGCGGAGAACTCTTGTTTTGCAGCGTGTTGTTCTTGAACTTCGTTTTGCCCATCAAGATAGCTTTTGACACCAAAGCCAAGTACAAAAGCGACAACCAATGCTAACGACCAATTTCTACTCATCTTGCCATCCTTATTGCAGGTTTTACGGTTTCAACACCATCGGTGAGATCACCAAGCCAAGTCATGTGATCCATGGTACACACGGGTAAAATGACATCACCTTCATAGATGTTGTTACCAGTATTTTTTAATTGGAAACGTGCTGAGCCCATTTCCATCTCTAAACCGGTCAGCGATAGCATCAAGGTTTCAGATGCAGCACCTTCCCAAACTACCTTTATCTTTGTGGGTAGAAGAGGTTGCGCGGTTTCTCGGTCAAGCGACATTGAAATGGATTCCTGCTCACACGATGTGGTTGAAAGCATGCAGTAATCATCCAAGCTGACGTCGGCAGTTGAGTGCTCCATCGCTGATTTAAATTGCTGAATTGCTTGCGGCCCATAAAAGCCTGCCACGAGAGCGATCCCAACAGCAGCAACCTTTAATGCAGAGTGCATGTCGTGTTCTCATTTAATTTTATAAGAGCGGCGATGTTATCACACCCCTCAATACGTGCTTGTATCAAAAAGCAATTTTGTGCGTATGGTAGAACTAAAAAAGCGAAGCCATTGGCTTCGCTTTTGTCTGTTTAATAGATATGTGAGCTTAGTATTTCTAAGCATTATCCGTTCTAAACGCTTTCCAGAAGCTGGCTGAATGATTAGTCAGCATTACGCTCTGCAAACTTCTCCAGGCCTAAAACCAATGCAATCGCAGCAAACATCATCACAATCGCCATGACCAACTGAGAAGGCTGAGAGGTTACCGCTTCAAAATCAAACGGTGATAGGTTTTCTTGAATCAGAGGAACTTGTTCACCTTTTGAGTTTGTGCGCCAGCTGATGGTCTCTTTCCAAGGCCAGATCTTAGGCAGCGTACCGATCATCAAACCGGTTAAGAATACCAATGTGAAGTCGCGGAATGAACGCAATAGCCAAGACAGTACATGTGAGAAAGTCAGCAGTCCGATCACACAGCCCGCAAGGAATAGCGCAAGTATATCGACTTGAAATGATTTAACGGCGCCAAGCACGGGGCCATACATGCCAATCAGGAGCAGAATAAAGCTGCCTGAAATACCGGGTAAAATCATCGCGCAGATAGCAATCGCACCCGCAATCAATACGTTGATGCTGGTTGGTTCCATTTGCAGCGGTTTAAGCACGGTAATGCTATAAGCGAAAGCAACGCCAAGCAGCAAAAACACGAAGCGAATCATATCGCGTTTCTCTACTTGCTTAAGAATATGGAAAACCGAGACCAAGATCAGGCCGAAGAAGAAAGACCACAGTGGAACAGGGTGGGTGACTAATAACCAAGAAATCAATTTTGCGAATGTCGCAATGCTCGTGAATACGCCCGCGAACAGTGAAATTAGGAAGAAACCATTGATGTGATTAAACGCGGCTTTGAAGCCTTCGAGTTTCCATAAGCCAAGTACGCTAGGGTTAATTCTGCGAATGCTTTCTAGCAGCGTATCGTAGATACCAGTGATGAATGCGATGGTTCCGCCCGACACGCCAGGTACAACGTCTGCTGCGCCCATTGCCATGCCTTTGAAAAAAGTACTTAAGTAGTTCATTGCTTCATAGAGTTGAGGATGATTTTGTGCAGTATACAAACTTTAGTGTAAAAAAAGTATGAATATGCTTTTGGGGAAGGGCTTTTATTACTCTATTAATTGTAAGGCAATAAGTTGAAGTGAATATTTGCCTAACATTTAGATAACAACCACTTAGTGATTTGTCATTAAGAGCAGAGATGAAACTGATCCCTTATCGATATTGCATCTTGGTTGCAATATGCAAATGCACTTTGCAATTCGCATGACAAATTCATGGTTTTTATGCGGTGCAGGGCTTATAAAACGTCGAATAAAAGTTGGCACGCTAACTGCATTATATACATTGACCCTTCTTAAGCCGAGGGTCACCTAGCCAACTGACGTTGTTAGTGAACTTATGATTTGTTCACAAATATATAGAGCCAATCGCGATTATTGCGGTTGGCTATTTTTTTGCCTGTCGTTTGGTGATCGTCTTTTTACTTTTCCCATTCCTACATTTTTAGGTTCTAAACTTCAGATGAAAAAAAAGCCAGCCACCATCGGTGACTAGCTTATGTTTTCTCGAATCAATCTCGAATCAATCTCGAATCTCGAATCAATCTCGAATCTCGAATCTCGAATCCGTTTTAGTACCCCATCAACTGCAGCAAGTTCTCCGCTGTGCTGATTGCTTCTTTACGGTTAGCAATGTTGAGCTTTTGGTAAAGGTTACGGATGTGAGTCTTGATTGTGGTACCCGCTACATCGAGTTCTTGAGCGATCTGCTCATTACTGAATCCTGAGTAGATCAGACCAAGTACTTGCCATTCACGCTGGGTGAGTGGGCTAGTACGCACAAGCTCAGGAATGTTCGGGTGATTAACCAAGTTCTCAACAAAGTCTTCATCGAAGTGAACCGAGCGGCTGCGTTGGGTCGCGGAAATATCTTTCATGATTTGTTGTGCGCGGTGACGTTCTAAATCACCTAAGCCTGGCTTGTTGCTCAACTTATCCAAGATATGCCCGATAGTCCCACCGTCTACCAAGAAGTTACCGACCATACCGGTTTGGTTAGTCATATGAAGCGCTTCTTCGAGTAGTATTCGTGCGCTGTCTTCATCGTTAATTTGTGTACGTAACACGGCTTCAACGATCAAGTTGCGGTTGGTGTCTGTAATCAGGTGCGAACGCTGGGCTTCACTCTTAAGGAAAGTCAGCGCTTCTTCTGCGTCTTCATACTGCTCAAGGATGATGTGAGCACGAACGATGTTTCGCCACTGAAGTTGGCAGAAGTGGTTACTTGCCGATTCAGGTCGAACAGCCACACTCAGCCAATCACGGATAGCTTCTTTATCGCCTTTTACTTGCCAGAACAGAATCAAAGAAAGAGAAGCATTTGCCGTCCAATCTACGTGGTAAGTCGATTGACGCAATAGGTGCTGAATCTGGTCGATAAATTTCGACGCTTTATCAATCTCACCACGGCTCAATGAAATACGAGCCAACATAGAATAGCTGTGCAGGTGTTTACTCGGAGAGTGGTGACCAAGGATATCTAAGCCTTTGTAGCAACACTCTTCCGCTTCATCTAGTCGGTTCCAACACCAGAAGATCTGAGCGCGAACACGCAGCAAGAATTCGTGCAGAGGTACGTATTGCAGCTGATGTTCTTCAATCAATTTGAATGCACTGTCTTGTAGCTCAAATGCAGCTTGAACATAACCTTGAGCAATCAAGATTTCGCTTTGTTGCAGAATCGCCCACAGGGCCTGATGGTAAACCTGATACTGACGTGCCAGTTTTTCTGTTTGTTGCATCATCGGTAGCGCACGGCTTAGGTTACCCATTACGTGATTCACTTCGCCCACAACCGAGGTTGCGACAATGCGGCTACGATAAACGGTGGTGTTCAACTGACTCAACGAAAGCTCAGCCAATTCCAATGCTTTCTCAGGCTCATTGCTGTTGATGGCAACTTGTGCGCGTAAGGCGTTGTATTGGCCTTGCTGCTGAGTATCGAGTTCAATGTTTCGCGCTTGATATTGAGTCTCAGCCTCTTCCAACAAAGTACCCACTTGGTCATAACGGTGCTGACTTTGTGCAAGCCAAGCGCGCAACATCGAAAGCTTTGGCTCACTGTATAGTTGATCTGTGGTTAGCTGTTTGATCGCCATTTCTAATGACGAAAGCTCACCTTGGTTGAACATCGGCCAACCGTGCTCAGTCAGGATTTGAATGATCAGTTCTGGATCTTCAGCACGCTGTGCGTGACGTAGTGCTTGGTGTGGTGTGTTTTGCTTGATCCACGCTTTTGCAGCACTTCGATGCAGTTCAGCTTCTTGCTGAGGAATTCGAGCTTGGCGCTCATGTGCGAGGAATTCACCAAATAGATTGTGGAATCGGTACCAGTTTTTCTCGCCTTCAAGCGGGTAGATGAATAAGCCAAATCGGTTGAGTGATTCGATCATACCCAGTGCGTCTTCACGCTGTGTAAGCGCGCAGACTAATTCGTCATTGAAATGATCAAGTACTGAACACTGCATTAAGAACTGTCGGGTTTCTTTATCCAGTAGATCGAATACTTCTTCAACCAAGTAATCCCAAAGGTGGGCATGGTTAAAGTGAGAGAATGACTCTGCGGACTGTGCAAGAGTGCGTTTTTGGTGTTGTGCTTGTAGCGCGATAAGTTGTAGTGCAGAAGGCCAACCTTCTACATAACTACAAATGCTATCTGCCGTGGTGTCATCAATGCCGTCGGCTACGCGTTGGTTGAAAAAGCGTGTGGTTTCTTCGGTATCAAACGCCAACGAGTCATTACCTAATTCGATCATTAAGTCACGAACGCGCAGGTTTGCTGTACCAAGTGGTGGCGTACCACGACTGGTGACAACCAACGTTAGGTTATCGGGCATGTGTTTGAGGAAGAAGCGCATGGCTTCGTGGATGTCGTCATTGTTGACCAAGTGATAGTCATCCAACACCAGAAAGCACTCGTGATGGAATTCCGACATCTCGGCAAATACTTCACTTAATAAAGAATGCAGCGATGAAAACTGTCGCTTTTCTGCCAGTTTTTGGGCATTCGGACAGGCATTTTGAGTCGCTTTATTAAGTGATTGAAGTAGGTAGTTGATAAAGCGGAAGGCATCATTGTCGCTATCATCAATGCTGTACCAACCCACATTAGGTTTATCTACCAACCATTGTGCAGCCATGGTGGTTTTGCCGTAGCCCGCTGGAGAGCGGAACAACACAAGCTTATAGCAATCTGCATTGTGAAGCAGATCGAGAACCCTAGGTCGTAGGATTGCATTATGTAAGCGGCCGGGACGAGTCAGTTTCGAAGGGATCCACATATCGAAGTTTTACACCTATTCCGTGGCTATGTTCTGGAATATCCCAATCTATCGTTGAGTGCACTCCAATGACATGAGCCTAATTACTTAAGTCTTTACTCATATTACGTGAAGCCAAACGTTACCGACTACGATCCTCCTCAGAAACCTTGCACTCCTGCATGTTTTTGGGTGTCTACGCCCTTTATTTGAGACTTTGCTCACGTTGCGGGTTGGTTTGTGAATGTGACTTCGTTCATCCCTACACGGGAATCAATGCAAAAGATGAGAGTTGGAAATTATTTTCGTGATCTGAAACTCAGATTTGGCAATGACTTTAAATGGGTTAAATAAAAGTCACATCAATTGAAGTTAAGTTATCGAACGGGAGCTTGTGATCTTAGTCACTCCAAGTTTTTGTTCGCAGTCAGAACATGAGAGTCAGATCACTAACCCTAAGTCGGTACGCCCCCTACGCCCTCCCATCTACTCCTAGTCAGTTGCATTAGCGGGAGGATGTTTAGTTTATGGTGACCATGCACGATATGTCACAGATGAATTAGAACTATTAAAAGCGAGATTTCTGAAATGAAACCAACTCAGCAAAAAACTTTCGATAAAGTGTCATTCCAAGAGAGTGTTAAGAAACATTTATCTGCAACCTACGCAACAACGATTGAAAACGCAGATAGCCGCGCATGGTACCTAGCAATGGGGCGTGCGCTAGCAGAACTCACAACATTTGATCTGTTAGAAACTGAAAATGACGAAAAAATTAAGAACGCGAAGAGCGTTAACTACCTATCACTTGAGTTTTTGATTGGCCGTCTAACAGGTAACAACCTGATCAGCATGGGTCTATACGAACAGATCACTCATGCAATGGAAGAGCTAGGTCAAAACCTAACTGACCTTCTAGAAGAAGAACGTGACCCATCACTAGGTAATGGTGGTCTTGGTCGTCTAGCTGCTTGTTTCATGGATTCTTGTGCCGCTCAAGAATACCCAACAGTAGGCTACGGTCTTCACTACGAATACGGTTTATTCAAGCAGTCTTTCCAAGACGGTCGCCAACAAGAAGCACCTGACGCATGGCGCGGTGTTGAAGGTTACCCATGGGAAGTGGCTCGTCCAGAACTAGCACAACACATTGGTTTTTACGGTCATGTAGAAGTTGAATTCATCGACGGTAAAGAAGTACGTACTTGGGTTCCAGGTATGGAAGTGAAAGCAATGCCTTGGGATCTACCTATCGTAGGTTACGAGTCAAGCACGGTTTACCCACTGCGCCTTTGGGAATGTCAGGCAATTGCACCATTCTCACTAGCAAGCTTCAACAACGGTGATTACTTCGAAGCGCAACACTCGCTAATCGATGCAGGTAACATCACTAAGGTTCTTTACCCGAACGATAACCACGAGAAAGGTAAGACACTGCGTCTAATGCAGCAGTACTTCCATTCAGCAGCATCGGTTCGCGATATTCTACGTCGCCACGAAGCAGCAGGTTTCTCTCTAGAAGATCTGCCTAAGCAAGAAACGATTCAGCTGAACGATACACACCCAACGATCGCGATTCCTGAGCTAATGCGCATCCTGATTGACGAGAAAGGTCTATCTTGGGATCAAGCATGGGAAATCAGTGCTCACACGTTCGCTTACACGAACCACACACTACTTCCAGAAGCGCTAGAGACTTGGTCTGAATCACTGATCAATCGTCTTCTTCCACGTCACATGGAAATCATCTTTGAAATCAACCACCGCTTCATGCAAGAAGTTCGCAAGATGTGGCCTGGTGACGGTGAGAAGCAAGCGAAGCTTTCTATCATCCAAGAAGGTTTCCACCGCATGGTTCGCATGGCAAACCTATGTGTGATTGGTTCTTACAAAGTAAACGGTGTAGCTGCGCTTCACTCACAACTGGTTAAGAAAGACTTGTTCCCTGAGTTCAACGAAATCTTCCCAGGTAAACTGACTAACGTAACGAACGGCATCACGCCACGTCGTTGGTTGAAGTTCTGTAACCCAGGTCTATCTACGCTAATCACGGGTAAGATCGGCACTGAATGGCCAGCAAAACTTGAGCAGCTAGAAGGCATCGCTAAGTTTGCAACAGACGCGAAATTCCAAAAAGAATTCATGGCTGTTAAGAAAGAAAACAAACAGCGCCTAGCTGATTGGGTTCAAGAGAACATGGGTATCGAGCTAGATACTAACGCTATCTTTGACGTTCAAATCAAACGTCTTCACGAATACAAGCGTCAGCACCTAGATTTGCTACACATTCTATCTCTGTACCACCGTATTCTTAACGAACCTGGTTTCGAGTGTGAGCCACGCGTATGTTTCTTCGCAGCGAAAGCAGCACCGGGTTACCACCTAGCGAAAGAGATCATCTTCGCGGTTAACAAGATTGCAGAGAAGATCAACAACGACCCTCGCATCGGTAACAAACTGAAAGTGGTATTCATTCCTGACTACCGTGTAAGCATGGCTGAAATCATCATCCCTGCAGCAGACGTTTCTCAGCAAATCTCACTAGCGGGTAAAGAAGCATCTGGTACGGGCAACATGAAGATGGCTCTAAACGGCGCGCTAACTATCGGTACGATGGATGGTGCAAACGTTGAGATTCGTGAAGAAGTGGGTGATGAAAACATCTACATCTTCGGCCTAGACGTTGATGGTGTTCAAGCTCTGAAAGCTCAAGGCTACAACCCATACGACTACTACAATGCAGACCCACTACTGAAAGCATCTCTAGACCTACTGACTGGCGATGAGTTCACTCCAGGTCAACCAGGCCTTCTACGTGCAACGTTTGATAGCCTGCTAGACGGTGGTGACCCTTACCTATGTCTTGCTGACTTCGCATCTTACGTGAAAGCGCACGAAGACATGGGCACGCAATACAAAGACCAAGCAGGTTGGGCTAAGAAAGCAATTCTTAACACAGCATTGGTTGGTAAGTTCACATCAGACCGCTCTATCCGCGACTACGTGAACAACATCTGGAAACTTGAAGCGGTTAACCGTTAATACTTCCAAAGTAGCCAAGGCAGTTTCTGCCTTGGCTCAATTAGCTTGTGAGCAAACGAAAGGCTTAAAGGTTTCGTTTATAAACAAGCTGCTTACAAACCGATTGTCACAAGCTAATTGATTAGTAAAAATTAAATTAACAACCCTACAAAATAGAAAGCGTCAGAACGTTTTCGGAGAGAGCGATGAAAGAACAGACCGTATTAAAACAAGTCGCAGAAATGGCAAACATTGCCGACAGTTACGTTAGTGCGTGGGGCGATGAAGCACAAGTATCAGACGAGACGATCACGTCTCTATTGGCTTCGTTGGGCTACGATACAAGCAGCGATGATGCACTGCTTAAGTCAGCAGAAAGAAAACACAAAAAAGATGTACTAGACCCAGTTCTTGTCTTGCGTGACGGTGAGCCAGTAGAAGTGGCGCTTAATCTAGGTGTAAGTGCTCGTGAAAGTGAGTTCAGCTGGCGCTTAGAAACCGAGCAAGGAGAGGTACTTGAAGGCTATCTTCAATCTCAAGTCATTCGTGACGAGCGTGCCGAGGGTGGCCCTTTAGTGTTTGCATTGCCAAGTGATTTGGCATGGGGTTATCACAAGCTCATTGTGAGCCGTAAGCGCCGTAAGAAGCCTTACGAGATGACACTGATTATTACGCCAAAAGCGTGTTTCAAGCAGTCACCAATCGAGCAAGGCAAAAAGCTTTGGGGACCCAGTGTTCAACTTTATACCCTAAGAACTCAGCATAACTGGGGTATTGGTGATTTCGGAGACCTAAAACAGCTTGTTGCGGATATCGCTTCTCGTGGTGGTGACTTCGTTGGTCTAAACCCCATTCACTCATTGTTCCCTGCGAACCCTGAAGGTGCGAGCCCATATAGCCCATCTTCTCGTCGCTGGTTGAACATCTTATACATTGATGTGAGTTCAGTTCCTGAATTCGCATTAAGTGCAGAAGCACAACAAACAGTCGGCAGCGCAGAGTTCCAACAGCGTCTACAAAAAGCGCGTGAAGCACACTGGGTAAACTACACCGAAGTGTCTGAGCTTAAGATGAGCATCTTGCCTCTGCTATTCGCAGAATTTAAGACTCGTCATCTAGACAAAAACAGCGACCGTGCACAAGCGTTCTTAGCCTTCGTAGAAGAGGGTGGCGATAGCCTGATGCATCAAGCGGCGTTTGATGCTCTACATGGTGAACTGCATGCAGAAGATTCTGGCATGTGGGGATGGCCGGTATTCCCTGAGAAGTACCGTACATTCGACAGCCCAGCGACACAGAAATACATCAAAGAGAACTTAGAAAACGTTCATCTGTACATGTACCTGCAATGGCTAGCAGATTGCCAGATCAACGATGCACAGTCTCTTGCAGAAGAGAAGGGCATGGCTGTTGGCCTGTACCGTGACTTAGCGGTAGGTGTTGCAGATTCAGGCAGCGAGACTTGGGCTGACGAAGGCAACCTAGTGATGGATGCGAGCATTGGTGCTCCACCTGATATTCTTGGTCCTTTGGGTCAGAACTGGGGTCTACCTCCGTTAAACCCAGAAGTGCTTCAAGAAACAAGCTACGACGCTTACATCAAGCTACTTCGTGCGAACATGAAGCACTGTGGTGCACTGCGTATCGACCACGTTTTAGGTCTACTGCGCTTGTGGTGGATTCCAAAGGGTGAGAACGCAACTAAGGGCGCGTACATCTACTACCCAGTACAAGATATGCTGTCTATTCTGGCGCTTGAATCTCACCGTTACCAATGTAGCGTTATCGGTGAAGATTTAGGAACGGTACCGGATGAGATTGTCGACATCCTTGCAGATGCTGGCGTGCACTCTTACAAAGTGTTCTTCTTCGAAACATCAGAAGATGACGGTGGTTTCATCTCACCAAAACACTACGCATCACAATCGATGGCGGCACTGTGTACTCACGATATGCCAACGCTTCGTGGCTTCTGGCACTGTGATGACCTGAAAATGGGCCAAGAGATTGGCTTATACCCAGATGCAGAACAATTAGAAACCTTGTTCGATGACCGCCTAGAGTGCAAGCAAGGTATCTTAGATTCAGTAGCATGGCATGGTTTCCTACCAGAAGGTGTGGGCCGCGATGCGAGCCAAGTACCGATGGACTCTTACCTTGCTGAGGCACTTCAACTGCACGTAGCGGCTGGTGGTTCAACACTACTGAGCGTTCAGCTAGAAGATTGGCTAGAGATGGACAAGCCAGTAAACATTCCTGGCACGGTTGATGAATACCCTAACTGGCGTCGTAAACTATCAATGAACTTGGACGAAATATTTGCTCACGAAGGCGTTAATCGTATCGCTTCTAAGCTGACTGACGTTCGAGAAAAAGCCGGTAAGTAATGACGTGAGTGACTTGAAATTAGGTGGTTTTTTGCTTACGCCGTACGAAACTACAACCTCGGTCACTCAATAATGAATGCTCATCTGGTAGAATAAACCGTCGTTATATTGCCCGCACTAATAGCGGGCATTTTTGTATTATGTTTTTTGGATGTTTGGTTAGGGAGAAACGTTTTGGAACTAAGTTCGATTTCAAAGCAAAAACAAATATATACCCAACTATCACAGGCTTGTTTCACAGACCCATTCGCGTTTTTAGGGCCATACCTACCTTCTGAGCAAGGTGCATTACGTGTGTGGATTCCTGGGGCAGATAAAGTCGAGTTGATTGTTGGAAAGGAACCTCGTATTGAGTTAGCGCGAGAGGGTGAAAGTGGTTTCATTCTTAAGCAAGAGAGAGACTTACGTTTTACTCACTATAAGCTTGCGGTTGATTGGGCTGGCGTAGAACAGATCATCGATGATCCTTACCAGTACCACGATCTGTACGCGAGTTATGAAGATCTTCATACACCGAAAGATATGTATCATCACATGGGGGCTCAGTTTATTACGCTAGAGCGTGATGGACAGACGATTTCAGGTACGCGTTTCTTGGTGTACGCACCGCATGCAACTGCGGTAAGCTTGGTGGGTAACTTCAACGCTTGGGATGGTCGCCGCCACCCAATGCAACGCCTAGATTACGGTATGTGGGGCTTATTCATTCCTGAACTGGAAGAAGGCGCTCAATACAAGTTTGAATTAAAAGGACCAAATGGCGAAGGCTTACCACACAAAGCTGACCCATGGGGTTTCTACTCTGAGCAATACCCATCGTTCTCATCTGTAACTTACGATCACGCTCGTTACCAGTGGCAAGATACTCAATGGCAAAATCGCCCGGTAACGCAAAAGCGCAAAGAAGCGCTTTCGTTCTATGAATTGCATGCAGGTTCTTGGAAGCGTAACGCTGAAGGTGAATTCTTAAATTACCGTGAGCTAGCGGCAGAGCTAATCCCATACCTAACGGATCTTGGCTACACGCACGTTGAACTAATGCCAGTTTCAGAACATCCATTCTACGGTTCTTGGGGCTATCAGCCTGTTGGTCTTTTTGCACCGACTAGCCGTTTTGGCTCTCCAGATGATTTCAAATACTTCGTCGATCAATGTCACCAAGCGGGTCTTGGCGTTGTTCTGGACTGGGTTCCTGCTCACTTCCCAAGTGATGATCACGGCCTAGCAAACTTCGATGGTACGCCATTGTTCCATGATCCAGATCCACGTCGTGGTTGGCATCAAGATTGGAACTCGTACATTTACGATTTAGGCAAAGAGCATGTTCGTCGTTTCTTAGTTTCTAATGCACTGTACTGGTTCGAGCAATTCCACATTGATGGCATCCGTGTTGATGCGGTTGCTTCGATGTTGTACCTCGACTATTCGCGTAGCCATGACCAATGGATCCCGAATGCGGATGGCGGCAACGAAAACTACGACGCTATCGCAACCCTTAAGTGGATGAACGAAGAAGTGTATAAACACTTTCCGAATGCGATGACGATTGCTGAAGAATCAACGGCTTTCCCTGGTGTTTCAGCACCGACTTTTATGGGCGGCTTAGGCTTTGGCTTTAAGTGGAACATGGGTTGGATGCACGACAGCTTGTCTTACATTCAAGAAGACCCAATCAACCGTAAATATCACCACGATACGATTACCTTCCCACTGGTTTACGCACACAGTGAGAATTATGTATTGTCTCTGTCTCACGATGAGGTGGTTTACGGTAAAGGTTCTATCCACAACAAGATGCCTGGTGATGAATGGCAGCAAACGGCTAATTTACGTGCTTACATGGGCTACATGTACGCGCAGCCGGGCAAGAAGCTTAACTTCATGGGGGCTGAATTTGGTCAGACGGCTGAATGGAATCATGACGACCAACTGCAATGGTTCTTGCTGGATTACGAGCGTCATCAAGGTGTTCAGCGTTTAACGAAAGACCTGAACAATCTGTACCGCTCTGAAGCTGCAATGCACGATCTTGATTTTGATCCGAAAGGCTTTGAATGGCGTCTACAGGACTCTGCTGAAGCGAGCATTCTTGCGCACGAGCGCATCAGTGAATCTGGTGAGCGAGTATTGATAGTGTCTAACTTTACGCCAGTGCCTCACGAGCATTTCCGCTTAGGTGTTCCTGCAAAAGGTGAATACGCATTGTTGTTGAATACAGACTCTGTCGACTATGCAGGCAGCGGTTTTGAAGTGAAGCAGACTGCTGAGATTGAATCTGTAGAGAGCGAAGGGCTAGACACATCGATTGAGCTGCGTTTACCACCGTTATCGACCGTTTTTTACAAGCTAAATTAGGTCTATAAGTTGAAGTAAGCGATAACTAAAAAGAAAATGGGAGCCGAAAGGCTCCCATTTTTGTATTTCTAACGCTTGGTTTAATGCTGCTTGAAGTTTGTGAGATAGAACATTGAACGTCCTACGACAGTCTCAAGGATTCGAACGGTATCAAGCCCAAAGCTATTAAACATTATCTCGCGGAATTGACCATCTGAACTGATGTTAAACTGTTCAGGGCTCTTGACCTGGGAGGCATGGAAAAACATCAATTTGATCACGAATCGAAATTGATCATTATCTAGAGCGTTTTGCCAAGATTGAATGAATACCTCTTCCGATGAGAACTCTAGATTCTCTATAACAATTGATAGCATGTGTTGGTGTAACGCTGATCGGATAGCGCGGGTCGACGGATAATAGCCCTGAAGCGTCGTTAAACTAATGCCAATCTCTTGAGCAATCCTTGCATAAGTTAGTGCTTCATGTCCTTCAGCCAGAAAAAGGTTTAGTACGATCTCATCGTAGTTTTTTTGATTTTCTAGTTTTTGTACTTGAGTAATTCGAGCCATTACAAATCTCTACTGATTGTAACATTCTGTAAACGAGTATATTAAGAGCTTATGAATTAAATCTCAAACTCCAAGGGTAAATAACTGGTCAATTTATCGTTAAATATAGTCAGTATTGTGTCATTGGTTAAATTATCAATCAGATTTTGGCATAAACAAAAACACCGCCCTATTGAGCGGTGTGTTATTTAAAGTCTTTGTTTATCTATGCTAATTCAGATGACTAGAACGGATACCAAAATAACTGCGGCTCTAGAATGCGTTTCGCAATGGCTAACACCACGATAAAAGCGATGACACCTAAACAAACAAAGTCGATACGTTTCAAAGGTGCATAGCTATACCAAGTGCGAGCTTTGTGTCGGCCAAAACCTCGTAACGTCATTGCGTTAGAGATCTCGTCTGCTCGGTCCAAGCTAGAGAAAATGAGCGGGCCTAGAACCTTAGCCACATTTTTGATTCGAGTAATTAGAGGCGCTTTCTTTGAGAGCTCTACACCACGAGCCTGTTGAGCATGCATGATATTGATGAAGTCTTTCTTAACTTCTGGCAAGTAACGCAGTGTTAAGCTGACCGCATAGGCGATCTTGTAAGGAACACCGATACGGTTGAGGCTAGCTGCAAACTCAGTCGGATGCGTTGTGAAGACAAAAATCAACGCTATCGGGAACATGCTCATGTATTTGAGCGTCACAGTAACCAAGTAAAACAGAGTCTCTTGGCTCAACGAGTAGTTACCCGGCAATGTCAGCAATAAGGTTTTGCTGCCGATGAGCTCAGTACCTTGCTGTGGAGCCAGCAGATACATGAACAAAGCATTTAGGCTCAATACACTCGCCGTACCCAATAACAGAGGCTTATATACGCGTACAGGCACATTGGTCAGCTTTAGCAGGTATAAACCAGTCACAATAAGCAGTGCAATCAATCTTAGGTCGAACGTAGTTAAGACCACGGTTACCCAAGCTAAGAAGAGCGCAAATTTGGTGATGCCGTTAAGTGCATGAAGCGGTGATTTTGTATCAATGTAATTGATGCCGAATTTTACTTTTGATACGTTCATTGAGCGCTTCTCTCGTAGTCGATGAAGTACTGCATGAATGCGTTGGTGTCGTCGATTTTCATCATAGTCGCGAGTTCATAAATGCTGGTGGTACAAAGATTTGCGCGTTCTAACAGCGATGGCTGACTGAATACTTCCGTCATCGCGGCATTGGCAATCAGCTTGCTGTCAGCAATGACAATTGAGCGTGTGGTGTACTCTAGAACAAGGTGCATGTCGTGTGAAATGATCACGACGGTGATACCTAACTCGCGGTTAAGCTTTTGGATAAACGCCAGCATTGAGGTGTAGTTGCGGTAATCTTGACCCGCTGTTGGTTCATCCAAGATCAGAAGCTCTGGCTCCAATACTAAGATAGAAGCGATCGTTACGCGTTTTTTCTGACCGTAGCTTAGCGCTTCGATTGGCCAGTGGCGGAACTTGCTCAAGCCACACAGCTCAAGAACGTTTTCCACCTTCTCTTTGATTTCCTGCTCTGCAACCCCACGATTACGCAGACCGAATGCAACTTCATCAAAAATCATATGATGAGAGATCATATGATTTGGGTTCTGCATCACGACACCGACTTTCTGGCTTCTTTCAAAGATAGAAAGCTCAGATAGGTCTTCACCATTTAGATAGGAAGAGCCTGAATCGGCATCGATCACACCCATGATGAGTTTAGTGATGGTAGATTTGCCTGAACCGTTTTTGCCTAAGATTGAAACGAACTCACCCTTACCAATCTTAAAGCTGACATCTTCGAGAGCGTTCTTTTCACCATCGTAAGAGTAAGTCAGGCCGTGGACCTCAAGCAAAGGTTGGTACTGCTTCTCGGCAACTGGAGTCGGGCGCTCTGCAAACCAAGCCTGAACCGCAGGGCGGAATCTTTTGTAATCGAGAGCTTTGAGGTTTGATAGCTTATCTTCACTGGTCAAAGGTGCTTTCGCTGCCTTCAGAGCAGATAAATAAAGTGGTTCACGAATACCGTGTGTTTCAAGCAGTTCAGAAGCTAAGATTTCATCGGGTGTCATGTCCGCGACAATTTCACCGCGCTCCATCAAGATCACTCGATCGATATCGCGATGTAGTACATCTTCAAGGCGATGCTCGATGATGACTATAGTCTTGTTGGTTTCTTTATGAAGTTGGTCGATGATTTCGATAGTCGCTTTACCCGTTTTCGGGTCAAGGCTAGCCAAAGGTTCATCAAACAACAGGATGTCAACGTCATCAACTAAGATGCCCGCTAATGACACGCGTTGTTTCTGGCCGCCGGATAAATCATGTGGCGAGCGATCAAGCATATCTGCTAAGTCGACCATTTTTGCTGTCGACTTAACCAGAGGGTACATATCAATGTTCGACACTAACTGATTTTCCAGTGCGAACGCGATGTCTTCGCCAATACTCAAACCGACAAATTGGCTATCAGTATCTTGTAATACTGTGCCAACCTGCTCGGTATAGTCGTGCATAGAAAAATCAGAAATGTTCTTACCGTTGATCTCTAGAGAGCCAGTCACCTCACCTTTGATAGCATGAGGAATCAGACCGTTAAGGCATTGACCTAGGGTAGATTTACCACTACCGCTTGGTCCAATAATGACGATTTTCTCTCCTTTCTCTATCCTTAGATTGATATTTTTTAGCGTCGGTTTATCCAGCGACTCATATCTAAAAGAGAAATTCGAAAATGCTATAGTCATTATCGCTTATGCCTCAGTCAGGTTACGGCTTTGTTTGTTGCGTTTAGCGACTGATTTTAGGATCAGTAAGCCAACAACAGCGATCAGAACGGTGTTACCCGCAGCAATGATAGAGAGTTGAGTGAAGACTTTAGTAAACGGTTCTGCATAAAGGATGGTATCTAGGAATGCAGAGCAGCCGTAACCAACCACATTACCGGCAAGGGCAAGTACCACAAACAGCGCGAAGTCCTTCATAGGCAACTCACCTTGCTGAAGGCGGTTCTTGGTCAACATCGGGAATAAGCCGATAACCATGCCTACGACACCTGAGCCTAAAACCCAAGTTAACCACACACCCCAGCCTGCGAACAGATCCGTTACCCAGTGACCGATAAAGCCAACTAAGAAGCCAACAATAGGGCCGAACAAAACAGAAAACAGTGCTAGAACTGCCATTGCTGGTTTCAATGTCGTGTTAGCAAACACTGGGACACCAAACATAGGTAAACCACCAATGCCGTACAGTGCCGCGCCAATGGCGATAACGACCACTGTTTTAGCTGAAAAGTTCATAGATAACCTCGAATACTGAAAGATAAAGCTTAATAAAGAACGAATATTCACCATTATTAATATGCGTCTCAATGAGAACGTTTTTTGGGCAAATATAAAAAATAAGGCGCGCATTATACAGTAGAACCCTTCCATAAGGGAAGGTAAGTGTCTAGATGTCTAAAATTCCATCTGAACACCTAAATATCGTGTAAAAAGCGTAATTTTACGGTTAATCCAGCAACAAAAAAGCCAGAGCGAGTCTGACTTTTTCATTCGTCTTAACAATGTGTTAAGCGGGTTCGTCACGTACCTTTGACCGTTTAGTGGTCTAGGTATAGATAGTTTTGCCAACTCTTCATGCGAATAAGGACCTTGCGCATGATTGAAACGTGGGTGAAGCTGTCAGAATAAACGGCAACTTCAACCGCGGTACCCATAGGTAAATGGTAGTCAGACAGGTCATCAGTGATGGTCATTTTAGCAAATACGCGTCCATTAGTACGAAGTGCATTGGTACCAATAAGTGTTCCGCGCGCTTGAATTTGACTCTCACCAATAGCTGGGATTATTTCATCAATGCGTCCTTTGAAAATCTTGCCTGGTAGTGCTCTGAATAAAAATTCAGCTTCGAAACCAGGATGCAGTCGTTGCAATGAGTTTTGTCTGAATGCTGCGATGTAGTATTTTTCTTCCGTATGGACAAATGTCATGACAGGAGCAAGAGGTAGCGGTACAGCCATTACGCCTGGACGCAGTGCTAGTTGTGTAACATATCCATCCGTTGGTGCTCTCACGACCGTTTGGTCAAGGTTGAATTGAGCCTTACGTAAGTCTGCAAGTAATCCTGCCACTGCGGTGTTCTCGCCACCAATTTCAGAATTTAGAGCGATCTGAGCTTGTTGTTGACTTGCTTCTGCTACTTTTACTGCTGCTTCCGATGCCTTATAAGCTTGTCTACGAGTATCCAATTGTTGTTCGGTAAACGCACCACTTTCAAAGCCACGCTTATAACGAGAAAATTCGCGTTGCGCTTTGTCTCTTTCTGCAATCGCTTTGATTTTAGCAGCTTCAGCTTCAGCAACTTGAGATTCAAGCCCAAGTGCTCCTTGGCTTGCTTCTTTTACTTTCGCTTCGAGCTTAGCGACTTCTGCTTCAAAAGGGATAGGGTCAATTTTAAAGAGGATGTCTCCTTTCTTTAAAGGAGAATTCGCCTCAACAGGAACCTCAATGACTTTACCTCTAACGCCTGAAACAATTGGAGTCGTTGAGTAAACTTGGTTGCCAAGTTGTGTGAAAGGATGGTTGTAGTTCATTAATAGGATCAATGTTCCTACGATGACCACACCACCGAGCACTGCGGTAGGCACTGTCCATTTGTTTAGTGGGATATTAAATACTTTGAAAATAGTGATACAAAGTGCCGCGTAGGTCATTATCAGTAGTAAATCCATTACTTAGCCTCCTGATCTTGAACGTTGTTTGACTCTTTTTTTGTGCTGCTTTGTTTAGTATTTGCTTGTTTGAGCTGTGCGATCTCTTCTTGAAGGGTGCTAACTTGATCGATTAAAACATCCACTCGGTGATGAATATCGTGCTGCTCTTCTTCGAGTTTTTCGAAGCCCCAGCCTCGGTCTTTCCGCCATAATGTTGCCCAAATCCATAGAAAGGGCCAAATTGTGTGCAAAGTGAATAGGCTAACCCAGCCTGAGACGTGAATTGCGTCTTGGTGAGGATGATTACGTTCTTTGGCTATTTCATAAGGGATATCGTGAATAACGATGATGCCGTAAAAGATGACTAGAGCAACGAAAATGAGTAAGCCGAGTGCAAAGTAGTCTAAAAACATAACAGATCCTTGTAATGTTAGATGTTAGTTATAAATATAGTACGCTATCATCCAAGTAATTGTTATAAAAATGATTTACTGAGTTATAAATAATGAGTATTCGCTTCTAATGTGAGCAAAACCATTGACGAATCTTATAAAATCTCATCGCGTTTGAAGAGGCTATTTCGGCTTTCTGGTTGGTATTTTAGCTGAAATGATGACAGCTACGATTCTAAATGACGTGCACAACCACAAAGGATAAACACGGATGTATATAGGTGAATTGGCGGCTATTGGTGCTGCGATTGTGTGGGCGTGTGCGACATGGATTTATGGACAGTTTGGTCATCGCTTCTCTGCGATGCAATTGAACATTGTTAAGGGTGTAGTGGCGTCAGGGATGATGTTGCTGGTGATGCCTCTTATTCCGATGCCGGAGTTTGAACTGAGTACCAACCATTTTCTGATATTGGCAATTTCAGGTGTGATTGGCATTGCGATTGGAGATAGCGCCTATTTTGCGGCGTTGAAAAGAATCGGTGCCAATAAGACGCTGTTACTGGAATCTTTAGCCCCGCCTCTTTCTGGTGTGCTGGCATTAATGTTCCTGGGCGCTGTATTGACAGTGCAAAGTTGGCTCGGTGTCGTGATTACAACACTAGCGGTGACCTTCGTTGTCTTCCAGCCATCAAAATCGGCGAGCGGTGAATCGAATAACAAAGCGCAGTGGGGTGGCATTGGTTATGGGCTTGTGGCGAGTGTCTGTCAGGCATCTGGTGTGGTTATTTCTCATTACGCGTTAGTGGCGGGTGATATCCCACCATTGTTAGGTGCTTTGATTCGCCTGACGATTGGCGTGTTTGCTGTGATGCTGATTATCCCTTTCGTTGAAAAGAAGCCGTATTCATCGATAAAAAGAGATTTATGGGAAATGACCAAGCTCGATAAACTGTGGTTACTAGGAGCAATCTTTGTCGGGACGTTTCTCGCTCTATGGCTTCAACAAGTGGCGTTGAAGAATGCTAACCCTGCGATTGCACAAACGTTGATAGCGACCAGCCCGGTCTTTATTTTGGTGATTTATGCGCTGAAAGGGGAGAAGGTGTCAAAGCAAAGTATCATAGGCACACTTGCCGCCCTTGCTGGTATTTCTCTGTTCTTTTATCAATAAGCAGTTGGCTAAGCTACAGAGCTATATGCCACTACTCTGTACACACTTGATTACGGCCGTTGGCTTTAGCTCGGTATAGCGCTTTATCCGCACGGTAGAAGGTGCGTTGAGTATTCTCTCCGTCACGATGCAAAGTGATACCAATACTCACGGTCAAACCACGCTCCCCAAGTATTTCATGCCATCCAAATTGGAAGATGCGCTCTCGATAATTTTCAGAGTGCATTTCTGCCTTCGGAAGATCAGTGTTCTCTAGAATGACGAGGAACTCTTCTCCACCAAATCTGACACATGACGCGCCTCTAAACTTAAAGTATGAACGTAGCTCTTGAGACACACTAACAATCGCTTTATCGCCCACTAAGTGACTCAGTTCATCATTGATAGACTTGAAGTGGTCAATATCAATAACCATCAGTGCGAAAGAGGTATCGTGCAACAGCATGTCTTTCAATTTCACATCTAACCAGCGACGGTTGTGTAACCCTGTCAATGGATCGGTGAATACGTCTTGTTGAAGCTGAGCAACCGCATTCTTGTGTTGTTCCGTTGTCTCTTTCAGCTCTTTGTTCTCTTGTTCAGAGAGAATGAGTTTGAGTTGTAATTCAAAACGGGACAGGCGGCGTAGTTGGCTTGCACCGAGTTCACTGATCGGGATCTGCTTCATCAGATCGGTTTCAATTCGGTAGCCTTTTTTCTCATAGCTTAGCGCTTCTTGAAAACGCCCTTGATTCATACACACATCACTCAGCGAATCGTAGAATCGTTTTGCAAGTACTGGCGACGAGTAGGCTTTCACGCGTTTGTCTGTGCTCGACAAAATCATGCTCGCGTAGTCTTGCTTGCCGGTTGCACTTAGGCAATGTGCGAGCTCTAGACGAGTCATGGTTGCAAGCCAGCTTGCTTGAGTGCTGTTGGCTGGGTATTGAATCTTAGACAGACAGCGTAGCGCTTCATGGTGTTTTTTCTTAGCGCGCAGCACCTTTGCTTGGTAAAGCAGTATTTGAGCTGTGAGCAACTTGTCACTGACCAAAATACTCAGTTCTTCGCACTCATTCAGTAAATCGCTGGCTGCTGTAATGCGATTGAGTAGAAGTAGGCTTGCTACCATATGCAGCTTGAATTTGAGGCGAAGTGAGCGACTGCTTATCGCGTGGTCTATGCTGCTGATTTTTTGATAGTAGCGAAGAGCTCTGTTGTGATCGCCATAGGAGTCACACAGGTTGCCCATGCCTAAAATGGCTAATACATACTCATCGATATGGCCGTGTTCAACCGCGATAGTCGACGAACTGACGAATTCATTGAGTGCTGACGTGTAATCACCGATTTCAACTAAGCGGTCACTTAGGCTGGTTTTGACTGTCAGTATGTCTTCGATATCGGCAGGAAGGTGGAGCAGATCGAGTGCTCGTCTCAACTCTTCGATGCTGGTTTGATTTTGTTGTAACTCAGCACGGTACTCAGAGCTAATGATATAGCAGTGTGCTTGCTCTGTTTGCGTCGTCGAAACGTGCTGACGAATGTGGTTCCAGAAGATGATCGCTTCTTCACCTGATACTGATGAAGGGTCTAAACCGGCGTCTGTGATCTTGCTTAATAGAGTTTCCATTATTCTATTACCTCAGCATCGTCTTCTTCTAATTGTTCAAGCGTGAACGGGAACGTCAAAATATCATTGAGGCTGACGGTCGGTTTCGAACCCTTTAGTCCTTTTCTATGCCATGGATAGATATCAAGCATGGTGCTGAGAGTTTGGAAGGTTTGCTCTGCGGCTTCGCCTTTTTCGGAAAGCATAAGGGCCACACGTTCAGAACTTAGCCTTGCGATGAAGTCATTCTGGTTACATAAAGCATGAGCAATCTCGGTACAGACATCTAAGTAATCAGTATCGACATGATGGAACATAATGATGCTGTGGTTTGAACGTTTAAGCTCTGTCTTGAACAGCACCAATTTTTCCCACCAAAAGGTTTCAGAGACAACATAAGAGAGGTGCTTCTCAGGGTCGTACTCGTGTTGACCGCGAATACGGTTAATCAGTTTTCGTGCTCTCTGTTCAAGCTGGCGTTTTGAACTGCGTGCTTTGTCCAAACCGACACGTGTCGTTTGCTCTTTGAGCATGCCGATAGAATATTGACGGTACTTTTTAAAGGCGACGAGCGCGGCTTGGAAGTCTTGGTTTTCTTCCGCCACCAAGGATTGTTGGTAACAGATTTGGCTCAGCAACTCGCCATTATCGAACTCGTTTGCGGATTGTTCTGCGAGCCTCAGTAATTCCGCCGCTTGTTCTGGTCTTTTTCTCAGGAGCTCCAATCTAGCTCGGCTGATGTATGAGTGCGCCTTCATCCAAACTAGGTTGTGTTCAACTGCCAGATTGTGCGCTTTGGCCGTGGCGCGCTCCGCGTCATCTAAGCGTTCAAGACCAAGTAGGGCAAGGCCTCGAAAGTCCCATACCTCTGCATGCCAAGTGTTATCTTTATGGTCTTTTAATGCTTCTTCTGCACCGTCCAATACCGACAGCATTTCAACATAGTTGTTGAGCAGGTAGTAATCCCACGCAAGCAGTATTCTGGCTTTACCCTCTAACCAACCAATGCGGCTGTTGTTAGCAACTTTAACGGCAAGCTGGTGGGTAGAACGTGCAAGTTTATATTCGTGGGTCATCCGCCAAATATTGCCAAGGCCAATGAGGCATTCAATTTGAATTTCGACTTCATCAACCAACGCGGACTGCTCTAAAGCATTGATCCAGAACTGTTGGGCGGAATAGTACTTGGCTTGTCCCCAGAACTGGAGCGCGTGTAAATGGAGGATTTCAGGGAGAAAAAGGTCGGTATCTAATCGGCTTTGGCGCTTGTAGGCTTCCTTGATGTATTTTAAACCTTTTTGGTAATCCATCAGGTTCCAGCTACATCTTGCCATTAACATTAATGACTGGATGGCACCCTCTTCAAACAGAACTTGCTCTGATCGGACTAGGCACTGTTGGGCAATCTCTAGGATCACCGATGGCTCAGAGTCGACACGAGTTTTGAGTTTTTCTAATTCTGTTTCAAGAAGGTACTGATTTTTGTCCAAGACTTACATCCATGATTATCGAACATATTGATAACACAATCATTATAAGAGTGTAATTTGAGATAAGCACCAATTATCTTTCGTAGAGCGTCAAAGGAACATCGATCTTTTCTAATTATGGGTGTTACCTCATGTTGTCGCTTTAAAATCAATGAGTTCCCGAATAATTACCTAGAGGCTTTGTTGCTATGAAAGTAGTTGCTTTAGAGTTAATGGCAGCTCCCCTACGCCTAAGCGTTGTGCTGCCGTGAGCCCTTGCTTATCTTGGTAGCACAGATTGTGCCAAGCTCTAAATATGTCGAGCAATGGAAGAATGCCCCCAGGACGAAGCTTACGTCTGGGCTCATTAATAAAGCTATCAAATAACAACTGAAAGCGCTGTTGATAGAACTTAGTTTGTTGAATTGAGGCTGTGTTAAACCACTGTTTTGGTTCTGGATTGTTACCGGTTAGGTAGCAGATACCTTTCTGGTTATCACCCTGATTGGCAATAGCCCAGCGATCTCGCCACCAACTCATGTGAACGATGTCGATCTTTTCAAAACTTTGGTCGTCTTGCCAGCCTGAATCTTCTTCGACATACATGAGGTCAATATTTTGACTCTGAATGCGCGGCAAACATACACTTAAAGCGGCAGATCTTAGTAATGGATCTTGTGGCATATAGATGGCGACATGCTTGTCTTCGTTACACATATCCAACACATGTAAGAAGTGAGCATAAGAGGTATAAGGCGGTCGAATGAGAGCGCCTTTTGAAGGGTAACTAAATGTGGTGAGGTTACCCATAGGGTCCTCAACGTTACCTCTCGCAAGAATCACTTGGTACTGCTGTTCAATGCGCTCTTTTAGTTTGTCAGAGGGCTGAGGCAGTTCGAGATTTGCTTCTGAAGAGTGCTCTTTGGATACAAATCGTGCCACATCATCATAAGGGTTATGGTCGACGTTTCCTGATGGTTCTTCATTTTGAGAGTAGTTAACGTGTTGGCAAAGTATATAGCCAGAATGCGCCTCGCCCGTCGCTATCCACACCACACCGTTGTTACTTTGTGGTTGCAGACGCTGGTAGTGAGATGCGAACTCGTAATCTTTCGCATGGTTAACCCATCGTGCATCGATCATCGCTAATTTACGACGACAACGGCTCGCGATATGGTCAACATGATCATAGAAAGTCTTTGGGTTGATCTCTAATTTTCGGCAGATTTCACGTACGGAATAGCCCATGAACAGTAAGCCCATGAGGTTCTCTTGAAATTGGAGTTTTTTATTGGATCCAGACCATTTATCAACGAAGGTTGTTTGGCAGTCTTTGCATCGATAACGCTGCCTGTCGCCACTGTAGCCGAAGGCATGATAAAGATGTTTATGGGTATGAACCGATAAGCCGAAGTTATCGCAATCATCATTACGACAAGCAGGGAGCCCGTCGCTGTGAAGTTGTCTTAGGCGATGAAGTTCGCTTAACACTTCACGATTGTTAAGTAAGGGGGGGAAAGCTCCACATTCACGACAAACCATCGCTGGACGCTTAGGGTTCGCGTGTTGCAAAACATACCGTTTTGCATCGCTCAAGCCAAAGTTGTCACACGCCAATGTTTTACAAAAGTTGAGTTGCAAACCATCCGCATCTTTTGGCAGCTTGTCGTTAGACACGATCTCCCCCTCGGGATTATTTGAGCAGCCAAGCGAGCCTGGCTGCGGGGTAACGCTTTTCAATGTATCTTTTATCAAATCGTTAGATGTTGATTGCTGTCTCTAGAGCAACTTTCATCATGTCGTTGAAAGACTTTTGACGCTCTTCAGAACTTAGTTTTTCACCACGGATGATGTGGTCAGATACTGTTAGGATAGTTAGTGCTTTAGCACCAAGGTCTGCAGCAACGCCGTAGATACCAGCCGCTTCCATATCAACACCTAGGATGCCTAGCTTTTCCATTTTTTCGAAAAGGTCAGCTTCTGGAGTGTAGAAAAGGTCTGCAGAGAATACGTTACCAACTTTAACTGGAACTTCTTGTGCACGAGCTTGGTTTACTGCTTCTTCTAGAAGACCGAAATCAGCGATAGCAGCGAAGTCGTGGTTGTTGAAACGAATGCGGTTTACTTTTGAGTCAGTAGATGCACCCATGCCGATAACAACGTCCATTAGTTTAACGTCGTCACGTACCGCGCCACAGCTACCTACACGAATAACGTTTTTCACGCCGAACTCAGCGATTAGCTCGTGTACGTAGATGCAGCATGATGGGATACCCATACCGTGGCCCATTACAGAAACTTTCTTACCTTTGTAAGTGCCTGTGTAGCCAAACATGTTGCGAACGTCACAAACTTGCTTCACGTCATCAAGGAATGTTTCTGCAATGTATTTTGCGCGAAGCGGGTCGCCCGGCATAAGTACTGTTTCTGCGAAATCACCAGCTTGAGCATTAATATGAGGTGTAGCCATGGTCGTTCTCCAAAGTTTAAACGGTAATTATAGGAACAGGATTTAATCAATTACCGATTCTGTTGAATTGAATTCGTTTTGTTGAGGCAATATTAGCGAGTTAGAACGTGGCTCCATGAGACTTTAGTCACAAAATAGGTCTGCCATTATAGTTTTATTAATATTGATAACCAAATATGTTGAAAGCGTAAAGGCAATCGATTTTGTATGGGTAAATTGCAAGTGAATGAGAAGAAAAGGCTTACATATAAACTTGTTGCCTATTAGTTTCGAGACAACAATACGTTGTAGAGACGTTTGATCAGAGATAATCTAAACTTTGATAAAAGACAAACCAAGGATTTGTATGTCGTATTGCGTTAACTCGACGCCTTTTCAGTCAATGAAAACACGACTCCACAGGGCGGCGTCGCTTGTTGTAAGAACTACTTTGCTTGCCAGCGGGATAGCTTCATCGTGGGTGTCTGCTGCAACCTTTGAATTGCCACCAACGGAAAGCCGCATTGTGGGCAGAATCCAGCAGCATGAAGTGGCGGCGGGCGAAACCTTGGCCATCATTGCCAAGCAATACGATATTGGTTTTCTCTCTTTAATGGCAGCCAACAAAGGGGTGGATCCTTTTCTTCCCGCGGAAGGCTATGTGTTAAGCATTCCAAGCCGCTTGATTTTGCCTGACACCCCAAGAAAGGGGATTGTCATCAATCTTGCTGAGTTAAGGTTGTATTACTTTGAGCCTGAGAAAAATCAGGTGCATGTTTTCCCTGTCGGCATCGGTCGAGTGGGGCGTGATACTCCCGAGATGATCACTAAGATAAGCCAAAAAAGACCGAATCCAACATGGACGCCACCAAATTCAATCCGCAACGAGTATCTTGAAAAGGGCATTGAATTACCGAGAGTGGTTCCTGCCGGGCCGGAAAATCCATTGGGAGAGTACGCTTTGAGGCTTGCTTATGGCGCTGGCGACTATTTGATCCATGGTACAAACAAAGATTTCGGGATAGGTTTACGAGTTAGCTCTGGTTGTATCCGAATGGAACCTAAAGACATTGAGTGGCTGTTTGAGCAAGTGAACCGTGGTGAACAGGTCACCATTATCAATGAGCCGATTAAGGTGTCATTAGAGCCTGATAGAAGTGTGTTTGTAGAAGCGCACGAGCCATTAACTCGAAGTGATGGTTCAAAGAAATCATTACAGATCCCTGTGGAACTAAAATGGTGGCTTGAAGACGCAGAACTGCCAAATTCAAAGGCGAAAGCGGTTATCTTTGCTCAAAACGGCGTACCTGTAGAGATAGCACCACCTGTGATTGAGTTTTAATTCGATTGCCTCTTCTGCAACAAGGGGCGGTTTTATCTTGTTTACTCGCATTAGTGTCACCCAAAAAAAGCACCACATCCGATAAGAAGTGGTGCTGTCTATATACTGCTTTTTGCGACTTATTTAATCTACAGCTTAATCGCGATTAGATCTCAAACTACTTAGTGTAAGACTCAGCGATGTTGTCGATGCGTTCGTTAGCACGATCCGCTTCTTCTTTCGCTGCCATAGCGGCTGCTTCTGCTTCTTGAGCCTTCATTTCTGCGGCTGCTTTGTCACTCTTAAGTGCTTCAACTTCGCTTGTAAGTTGAGCCACTTGGTTAGTTAGTTGATCCATTTCTGACACTGCAGCTTCTTCTGGTTCTGAAGAACAACCGGCTAAAATGAAAACTGATGCTGCAGCTGCGATTAACGTCTTATTCATAAGAACTCCTTGCTTATTTATCATCAAAAGATGCGCTATACATTCTTTATCATATAGTCGCTTCATTAATGATTGTAGCGACTAATTTTTTAACTGCAAAAACAATAACTAAAGAAATTGCTAAATTTTTGAGTTAATTAGCTAAGTATCACGTTGTGTCTCATTTATGAGATGAAGGATTTAGAGACGACTTGAAGGTGTTTTTGGAGAGCTATCCCTTTGCTAGCAATGCATACGTTGTTCTAGCTAAAGATAGATAAAGGGATAAATTTACTGTGATCTCTATCCTTATAAAGTACTTTCGCGGTATCATGTCACGTTAAATTAATTTTATTCAATACCATCATGACTGGAGAGTCCTTTGCACTTTAAAGATTTAGGCTTAGATAACCGCTTACTGAAGAACTTAAAACATTACGACTTCAAGAAGGCGACAGAGATCCAATCAAAAGCGATCCCTGTTGCTATTGCTGGTAAGGATCTATTGGCTTCATCAAAAACGGGATCAGGAAAAACATTGGCGTTTGTGTTGCCAATGATACATAAAGCATTAAAAACAAAAGCGTTTTCTGCTAAAGATCCTCGTGGTGTAATTTTGGCTCCTACTCGTGAGCTAGCGAAGCAAGTTTACGGCGAACTGCGTAGCATGCTTGGTGGTCTGTCTTATGAAGCGGCGCTTATCTTAGGTGGTGAGAACTTTAACGACCAAGTTAAAGCACTGCGTAAGTACCCTCGTTTTATCGTTGCGACTCCAGGCCGTCTTGCTGACCACCTAGAACATCGTTCATTGTTCCTAGATGGTGTTGAAACGCTAATCCTTGATGAAGCGGACCGTATGCTTGATCTGGGTTTCGCTCCAGAACTTCGTCGCATTGCCAATGCAGCTAAACACCGTCGTCGTCAAACGTTGATGTTCTCTGCAACGTTAGATCACGCTGAAGTAAATGGCATTGCAAATGAAATGCTAGACGCACCTAAGCGTATCTCTGTTGGTGTTTCTAACGAGCAACACTTAGATATCACACAGAAATTCTACTTATGTGATCACCTAGATCACAAAGAAGCGATTTTAGACCGTGTACTGGAAGAAGCTGAATACCGTCAGGTAATGATCTTCACAGCAACACGCGCTGATACTGACCGTTTAACAGATAAGTTGAACGAGAAGAAGCTTAAAGCGGTAGCACTGAGTGGTAACCTAAACCAAACGCAACGTAATGCTATTATGAGCCAGTTTGAGCGTGCGGTTTACAAGATTCTGGTAACAACCGATGTTGCTTCTCGTGGTATTGATATTCCAAACGTAAGCCACGTGATCAACTTTGATATGCCGAAGCATACGGAAGAGTACGTGCACCGTGTAGGTCGTACTGGCCGTGCGGGTAACAAAGGCGATGCGATTTCTTTGGTTGGTCCAAAAGACTGGGACAGCTTCAAGCGTGTTGAACTTTACCTTCAACAAGATTTGACCTTCTCTGTACTTGAAGGCCTAAAAGGTAAATTCAAAGGCATTAAGCCACGTAAGCCTGCGTTTGCTAAAGGCGGTCCTGCTAAGAAGAAGACCAACACTCAAGCGAAGAAAACGCCGAAGAAACCAGTTAAGCGCGATAAGAGCTTCCACCAAAATGTGGCCGTGGGTGATACCGTGTTTATCCCTAAGAAGAAAGTCGCACCAAAAGTGGACGACGAGTAATCACCAGCCAGTTTTAAAGCGTTTGCTAGTAAAACTGACATAAATAAAAACCGCCAATATTAGGCGGTTTTTTTGTATCTCGACCTTGGCTCAGCCATTACTTTTCGATATTTAGTTAGAAATTGAACGTCGAGAACGAATACGCCAAGATGTGGTCGGCAATGTATTTATGAGTAGCTGTAGTTGGGTGTGTCACGCCCCAAAATACATAACTGTCTGAACCATAGGTGGCACAGTCATTGGTTAAGCTGTGGCTTCGCAAGTAGTCCGCGGCTGAGCTTCGATTGATATTAAGACAAGCATCACTCGCGTTTCGAAAGCCATGTTGTTCTGGGTTATCGGTAATGCTGGCGAACAACGCACTTGCATCGAACAACACCACGTTTTTCCCCATACCTTGGTAATACTCGGCTTGAGCTTTGATGAACTGGTTGAATTCTAAGATCTTGCCACGAACTTTTATTATCTCTTGTTCGGTAGAGTATTTGAATTGAGGGGCTTTGGTTGCATCGGGTAAGGTGAACAGCAGGATATTGTTCGCACCAGATTCTGTTAAGCGGATCAGCGCGCTGCTAAAGTCAGCCTTTACATCGGCGACTTCTCGGTTGTAATTCATGAAGTCATTGAGGCCAAACTCTAAAGTAAACAGTGAGTTTTCCGGACGATAGTTTTTGGCGACTTTCATGTAGGTCAGATAAGAGGTGACTTGATCATAAACACCAGTCAATGCCACGTATTGGTTGGTACCTGCGGCGCCACCCACAGCCCAGTTATACAGAGGGACATCTTTCGCTTTTGCTAAATACTCCGTCCAGACTAAACCATTCGAAAAGTGCCCTAAAAACCACGAATCTGCGTTCGGAAAAACCCATTGTGAGCCATTAAATAGATTACCAGTGTCGGACAGGCTATCACCAAAGGTGACAATACGATTGATGCTACTGGCTTGAAAAGCGTTGTCGTTGGTCCAGATTGAGTGGTTGTAAGAGAAGCGATTATCTGCGGCAAAGTAGGTGATGTCAGCGGCGTCATGTTGGATGTCGAGCGTCTGTTCGCAACGTTGTTTAATTTCCGATTGCGGGGCATCGCTGTAGAACATGTTTTTGAATGAAACGGAAGACCACCAATATCCGTTGATCGTGTAGTAATCACCACTCTCTTTCTTTGCCCACTTCCAGTCGGTGGCTGGGGAATCATGAGAGGCATCGGTTCGATACCAACATCTAACATATGAATAGGTCTCTGAGCCTTGTGCACTGAGTACTTGTGCAGATGTAATCGATTCAGGTGTTGGTATTGAGTCTTCAGCGGCATAAGCGCCAAAAGGCAGGGCTAACGTGAGTATTAAAGCCGTATTTTTCATCACTGTATTCTCTTTTATATTTAGATGAGCCAAACAGAAACGCTGTTGCTTGTTTCTTGTTTCTTGATAAGTGGATAAGTGGATAAGTGGATAAGTGGATAAGTGGATAAGTGGATAAGTGGTACGACCTATATCTAAAATCAATAATTAGCGTCAATATATTCAGGGTTGTGGTGTGTCGTTAATGGAATAAGCCTCAAGTTATCAACGAGTTTTTGGTTGAAAAATACCTGTTTCCAAACGGTTATTTGTCGAATAATTTTGGTTTATTGAGAATGTTGAATTGATATTTGAGTCGGGATATTGAAAGAACAATCTCATCAACCTTAGTTAAATGTTAATTTAATCAATTGCTTATGTTTTTTCTCCTGATTCTGTTTGCCTGATGTTCATCGCACCTGTTTAATTCAAGTTCGCCATCACAAATATGAAGTCGTTACTTTCTGTTTTATAAAATCATCATCTACGGTTCTTTTACTCATCAGAGGTCTAATCTGTTTAAGGAAAGAGCATTGAAAAAGATATTAATTTGGACGATAGCCTGCCTATCCAGTTTTGGCGTATATGCCGGAACGAGCGCATCAGCATTAGAAGCCAGCGGATACACTGAAACGAAATACCCCATTATGTTGGTACATGGTCTGTTTGGTTTCGATACATTAGCGGGCGTTGACTATTTCTATGGCGTACCTGAATCCCTAACCAAAGATGGCGCGAACGTATATGTCGCTCAGATCTCTGCAACCAACAGTTCAGAGGTCCGTGGTGAACAGTTACTCAGCCAAGTTGAAACGCTGTTAGCTGCAACAGGAGCAAGTAAGGTGAATCTGGTTGGTCATAGCCACGGTGGGCCTACGGCTCGTTATGTTGCGTCAGTTCGACCTGATCTTGTTGCTTCAGTGACCAGTATTGGCGGTGTGCATAAAGGTTCTAAGGTCGCTGATCTCGTTCGAGGGAACGTATCTGAAGGCTCTGTCACAGAAGGTATCGCGGTTAAATTAGCAGGTGGATTAACGACACTGATTAACCTTTTATCTGGTGGAACGGATCTCGACCAAGACGGCCTCGCTTCTCTTGAAGCATTGACCACAGAAGGCTCGCTAGCCTTCAACCAGTTTTACCCTGAGGGCGTTCCGACGTCTGAGTGTGGCGATGGTGAGTGGCAAGCAAGTAACGGCGTTTATTACTATTCATGGACAGGGTCTTCCACTTTTACCAACCTTCTTGATCCTACCGACGGAGCGATGACAATCCTAGGCTTAGCCTTCAACGAACCTAATGATGGCTTAGTAGGAGCATGCAGCGCGCATTTGGGCAAAGTGATTGGTGATGATTACAAAATGAACCACCTAGATGAGATTAATGGGTTATTGGGAATTCACCACTTGTTTGAGACAGATCCTGTAACTCTATATCGTCAGCATGCCAATCGATTGAAGTTGGCTGGCTTGTAGTCTGCAAAGCCGTTTAACAAGAAAACAAGGGAAGTATGATGAAAAAGACCGCCATTTTGTCGATAACCACGATAGCCCTGATGAGCACAGCGGCGGTCTTTTTATATCTAAATAATCAAGATACACATACTGACGACGAACAACGCGTCTCCTCATTGAAAGTCACCTCTCAGCAAGATACCGACATCGATAATGCATCAGCAAAAGACATGATGGAATATTTCGTGTCAGGTAATGCAGAATTAACCCTTGAAGATATTCGAGACAACGTGGCGAAACACCACGAACAAGCATCAACAACCGTGGTTGATGAAGCACTGTTTGCCAAATATCTTGAGTATAAGTCGGCACTGACATCGTTGGACGTGCAGTTCGGTACCACATCCATTTCCGCTGATGATCTACGTGCACTCAATCAAGCGCTCCTTGACCTCCAAGCTCAGTTTTTCAGTGAGAGCGAGATAAGTATTCTGTTTACGCACGACAACAGAATGAGAGAAATCGCCTTAGAAAAGTTACTTCTGAAACAGGAGGGATTAGAGGATGAAGAATACCAACAAAGACTCGAATCCTATCTATCTGAGCAACCTGATTATGTTCAGTCGAGTCACCAGAATCAGGTGTTACTCCAACAGCTCTCTAGCTCTGAAGGTCTCGATGAACAGGGTAAATACTTAAAGAGAAGCGAACTTGTCGGTGAAGAAGCAACCCAGAGACTTGAAGCACTTGATAAACAAAGAGCGGCCTTTGAAGACTCGTTAGAGGTCTACTTCGCAGAACGAAATGATGTCTTGAAAGATTCATTCCTATCAAAAACCGAACAACAAGAGAAGATTGCGCAACTTAGGACTGAACATTTCCTACCAGAACAGCTTAGAAGGGTAGAAGCGATTGAAAGAATTCGAGCGGCTGAATCTCGTCAGTAGTGTCTAAAAGCGAAAAACCAGCCATGATGGCTGGCTTTTTGTTTATCGGCGAGTTCTAAAGAGCATACAGCCTGAATCTGTTTGCCTTGAACTTCGTACCTTGAAGCCTATACCTTAAAGTAATCCAACTGCTGTTTCTGTTGTTCGGCTAGGTTAGATAGCTCGTGGCTTGCTGCAGCGGCTTGAGTAATGCCGGTAACGTTTTGGCTTACTAGGCTGTAGATGTTTGAGATGTTACGGTTGATGTCTGAGGTTACTTGGCTTTGCTCTTCGGCGGCAGAGGCAACCTGAGTGTTAATCTCAGTCATGTCCGTTACCGAGTTAGCAATGCCTGAAAGCGCCGCGCTTACTTCACCTGCAAGAGTTTGGTTGTGTTCCAGCATAGATAATGAGCTGCTCATGCTTTCATTCGCGTTACCGGATTGAACCTGCAAACCTTCTATGATGGTTTGGATCTCTTTGGTTGAATCTTGTGTACGTGCCGCTAGCATTCGAACTTCATCAGCAACCACTGCGAAACCACGACCGCTTTCACCTGCACGAGCGGCTTCGATTGCTGCGTTAAGCGCCAGCAGGTTAGTTTGTTCAGAGATACTTTGAATTACCTCAATCACTTTACCAATCTGTTCAGAGTGCTCTTTTAGCGTGCCCACAACATTTGCAGCTTCGCTTAGCTGAATCGCCATCTGTTCGTTAGCTTTGTTGCTTTCATTAAACAAGCTCATGCTGTGTGTCGCCATTTCGTCAGCTTGCTTAGACGCTGAGTCGGCTTGTACTGCGTTCTCATTAACGTGTGCTGCTGTGCTTTCCAATTGGTTCACAGCAGAAGCAACTTGCTCCACCTCTTGCTTCTCTTGGTCTGAGTTAACGCTGGACTGTGTCATTACAGCCGCTAGCTCTGTCGACGCAGAAGCCACTTCGATACTGATTCGAGACAGCGAGCTTACCGTGTCACGCAGCTGTTCAACAGACTGGTTTACGTCTTGCGCTAGGCGTGAGATTTCGTTGTCGCCATACTCTTCTGCTTTAACTAACAAGTTACCTTTTGCTACTTCCCGCATCGTTTCTTGAATGTTGCTGATCGGCTTAACAATGATGCCAGCCAGCGTCCAACTGATAATTAGAGCTACAGATAGGATCACTAGAAGCGCAATGGTTGCGGTATCGAGTGTGCTGGTGTGTTGCTGACCATTGATGTCGACTTCTTGAGTCGCAAGCAGATTCAACTTTTTAGAAAGCGTGTTGATCGCTTGCACCATGTCATTACCCGCGTGTCGGTATTGGTCGATTGCGATCTGGTAGCGGTTTTCAAAATCTGAAGAGAGTGATGTATCGCCGTGTTTCGCTCTTAATAGAGGAAGCATGGTGGTGCGAGAAAAGTCGACATAGTGATTCATCGCTTTGTTCATCGCGGCCACTTCATCTTGCATGCCTGGCACTGTGTCTAATGAATTCAGTAGGCGAGTATTCTGATCGCGTTTTTGGTTTAGTGTTTCAACCAATGTTTTTACGTCATCAGCATTGAATAGACTGTAAATCGCTTTGATGCGCATGCCATAGCTGTTGTCGACGATTTCGCTAAGTTCTTCTTTATGTAAGATTAACTGGTCGGTTGCTACTGACACATCTTTGAATGCACTTTCTAGTTTTTCACCACCGATAATGACACCGGCTAAAAGTAAGACAACGGAAAATAGTACGGGTATAAGAATTTGTATTTTGATTGATAAGCCACTGAGAAGTTGGCGCATGTAATGTCCTTCTTTGAATAAAATAAAAAGATGAGAATTATTATTATTAGAATTAGTTGGCGATTCTAACTAATGAGACTGACAATTCAATCAGTAAAGGCTTTGATTTCGTTATATGCGATAGGTATTTGATATAGATGGTTATTTATTGTTCTAAATGGCGATAAAGGTGGATCTTTTTATCCATCGTGTTAGGGCTAATTGATTGATAAATAGAGAAATATATTGGTTAGTATTCGATATAAATAGGGAAGGAAATCTAGCTTTTTGGTGCTCAAACGATGGTGAGACCTGCATTCACTAACTGCATCTGATGGGGGCGCGACTATCAATTCATCGAGTAGGAGAGAAATTAGCCATTAATTTGTAGTTGTCATATAGGCTTCAATTAAGTGAAACACAACTGTCACATTCGGATTCTAAAGTAGGCCTCGTTCAAGCAAAACATTACGGCAATAACGCCACTAAAGGAAATTTGTGATGAAAAAGACAGTTATCGGTGCAATCGCACTACTAGGCGCTCTAACAGTGAATACAGCTTCAGCTAAAGAAACTATCTCTGTAGTTGGCTCTAACAGTGCTTCTCCACTGGTTGAAGTTTTTGCAGAAACCTACATGAATAAAGGCGAACCAGTGTTCATCGAAATTCAAGCACCAGGTTCTTCTGCAGGCATCAAAGCAGCAAAAAATGGAAGTGCTGACCTTGGTATCTCTTCTCGTGACCTAAAAGAAGAAGAGAAAACAGCTGACCTGAAAGAGCTAGTTATCGCTCGTGACGGTATCGCAGTTGTTGTTAACCCGAACAACGAAGTATCTGCTCTTACTGCTGAGCAAATCACTTCAATCTACAAAGGCGACATCACTAACTGGAAAGATGTTGGCGGTGCTGACAAGCCAATCGTAGCAATCACTCGTGATACTGCATCAGGTACACGTGGTGCATTCGAAGACATCATGAAGCTTAAGAAGAAGATTGGCGATAAGAAAGTATCGGCTATCTCTCAACGTGCACAAGTTGCAAACGGTAACGGCGCACTTAAAGTTTCTGTAGCAAGCAACCCATACGCTATCGGCTTTATCTCTCTAGGTACAGTTGACGAATCTGTTCAAGCTCTAACTATCGACGGCGCTGCTGCGACTGTAGACAACGTTAAGAACGGTTCTTACAAAGTTGCTCGTCCATTCCTAGTTCTTTACAAAGCAGGTGCTCCAACAGCTGAAACTCAACAATTCCTAGATTGGATGGTTGCAGATGAAGCTCAAGCTATCGCTGGTAAGAAAGGCTACATCACAGTTAACTAATCTTAACTGACTCAATCTTAATTATTGCTCAGCCTGCTTTAGGCTGAGCCTTTTCTTTCAACTTTGTTTATTTCGAGCTCTTATTGAGCCACAAAGTTTGAGATTTTATATATGACCATCGCAAATAGTGAAAAGCTTATGAATACTGAAGCGACTCAAATCAACAAGCCAAGTCTACGTGCTAAGAAGCGCATCGACTGGAGAGAAAGAATCTTCCACGGCTTGTTCTTATCGAGTGCTGTAATCGGCATCGTATCACTAGCCGTTATCGCTTACTTTATCGTTGCAGAGAGTATCCCTGCATTCCAAGAGGCCGGTGTTTCTGGCATCGTTCTGGGTGTTGACTGGTTACCTCCAGCTCTATTCGGTGTTGCAACCATGATTGTTGCATCGATTGTTTCGACACTTGGAGCTGTAGTTGTTGGTGTGCCAGTTGGTGTATTAACCGCTATTTTTATTGCTGAGATTGCTCCAAAGCGTCTTGCAGATATTATTCGACCAGCAGTTGAGCTTCTAGCGGGTATCCCGTCGGTAGTTTACGGCTTCTTCGGTCTAGTAATTATCGTTCCAATGATTCAAAACGTTTTCCAAGTACCAGCGGGTAACACTATCCTGGCGGGTATCATTGTTCTGGGTATCATGATTCTTCCTACCGTTATCACGGTTTCTGAAACTTCGATTCGTGCGGTACCTCGTACATACAAAGAAGGTTCACTTGCACTGGGTGCTTCGAAAATCTACACGATTTTTAAGCTACTCGTTCCTGCTGCACGTTCAGGCATTATGACTGGTGTGATTTTGGGTATCGGCCGCGCACTTGGCGAAACGATGGCAATCATCATGGTTATGGGTAACGCGCCAGCAATGCCAGAAGGCATTTTGGACTCTGCTCGTACGCTAACAGCAAACATTGCAATTGAAATGTCTTACGCAAGTGGCGTTCACGCTAACGCACTGTACGCAACAGGTGTTGTACTTCTAGTGTTCATCATGATGTTAAATGGTGCTCTACTTTATCTTAACCGTGAAAAAGCGAAGTAGGCGAGGATAAGTAATATGGATCGCGTAAAACTAAAACAAGCACGTCAAACCAAAGATAACATCCTAAAAGGTTTTATCTGGGCAGCTGCAGCTGTAACCGTTGGTTTCTTATTCTGGATTATTTGGTACATCCTATCGAACGGTCTGCAATACGTAGATTGGAACTTCATCACTGACGATTACACTCGTACTGGTGAAGAACGTGGTATTTTCCCAATGATCATTGCCACGATCTACATGGTAATCGCATCGATTGCGGTAGCCGCGCCACTGGGCATCATGACGGCGATATACTTAACTGAATATGCGAAAGTAGGTAGCCGATTGGTGAAAGTGATTCGATTCTGTACTGAGTCGTTAGCTGGTATCCCATCGATCATCTTTGGTCTGTTCGGTATGACCTTCTTTGTTTCGATTCTTGGTCTTGGCTTCTCGATTCTGTCGGGTGCACTAACGCTAAGTATCCTGATTCTTCCTGTAATCATTCGTACTACAGAAGAAGCATTGATGGCAGTGCCACAAACTTACCGCGAAGGCTCATACGGCCTTGGCGCTTCAAAAATCTACACTATCTGGCGTTTGATCTTACCAAGCGCAATGCCAGGTATCTTAACTTCGGTCATTCTTAGTATTGGTCGTGTAATTGGCGAATCAGCACCTGTATTTTTAACAGCAGGTATGGTGGCACGTGTTCCTGAGTCGGTATTCGATTCTGGCCGTACACTAACGGTTCACCTATATAAGCTGACAACAGAGCTATTTACTATCGATGAGTGGAACCAAGCCTACGGCACGGCGACAGTCCTAATCGTACTGGTTCTCTTGATCAACATGGTTACAAAACTGATTGCGAGACGCTTCAACACGGCAACTTACTAAGCTCATTAGCTGGCTCATAAATAAAGCGAGCCCCCGTGATAAAGAAAGCATCAAGTTAGACACGAATTTAAGAATTTAGAGATTACGAACATGAATAAATTTGATATTGAGAACCTAGATCTGTTTTACGGCGACAACCAAGCGCTTAAATCTATCAACCTGCCAATTCCAACTCGCCAGGTTACTGCTCTGATTGGCCCGTCTGGCTGTGGTAAATCAACACTATTGCGTTGTTTGAACCGCATGAATGACCTAATTGAAGGCGTTACGATTAAGGGTAAGCTGGATATGGATGGCACTGACATCTACGGTAATATCGATGTCGCTGACCTACGTATCCGCGTAGGCATGGTATTCCAAAAGCCAAACCCGTTCCCAATGAGCATCTACGAGAACGTGGCATACGGCCTACGTGCTCAAGGTATCAAAGACAAAAAACACATCGATGAAGTGGTTGAGCGCTCGCTACGCAGTGCTGCACTGTGGGATGAAGTAAAAGACCGTCTTAAAGCGCATGCATTTGGTCTGTCTGGTGGTCAACAACAGCGTCTATGTATTGCACGTACCATTGCAATGGAACCAGATGTAATCCTGATGGATGAACCAACATCGGCTCTAGACCCAATCGCGACACACAAGATTGAAGAATTGATGGAAGATCTGAAGAAAGACTTCACTATCGTTATCGTAACGCACTCAATGCAGCAAGCGCGTCGTATCTCAGACCGCACGGCTTTCTTCCTAATGGGAGAGCTTGTAGAGCATAACGAAACCAGCGTTATTTTCAGTGAACCAAAAGATGATCGTACTAAAGGTTACGTAAACGGTGACTTCGGTTAATCGACGATTTACGTGTGGTATTTAAGCGATTAGATACCTTTACACACTAACTGAAACGCAGGTTAGATAATCGAATAGAACAACAGAATTATCACTATAACTATAAGCGATGGAAGTTTTGCCCCACTATAGGTGGGGCTTTTTTATGTGTCTAAAAAATCCCCAATGTCGATGTGATTTTGGGCAGAGAATCCCATTTTTGTCGTCCTTCTCATGCTTGTGATAATGTTAAAGGTGAAACTGCGACCCGCTTAACATCTCATTTTCACTTACATTGATTGCATATCAAGCCTTCTGTATTTTTGCTTTATTCTTAATCGCCAATGGAAGGAAGCTGTGCCTGTTAAAGCCTTTGCAAAACAAATATCTGCGACACGCGACCATCGTCTGTTGGCTGAGTCTCTTTTTGACTATCTGGTTAAGGTACTTACTCCAAAAGGGATAGGAATATTTGCTGAACCGACGCCGGAGAGCGACGCATTACCGCTTTTTTCTTATGGCGACCTAACCTCATTGGCGAGCTACCCCTCTACATTTTGGCCGTGGGTCTCACAGTTTGATACCGCAGACGGGGTTTTGCCAATGGCTATCAACACCTGCAAGTGGGAACACATGAAAGTGCTTGGTGGGGAGTCGTTTATCATGATGCTCGACAACGCACCTGCCTCCAGAACTTATTTAATTGTTCAAAATTGCAATGCTGAGAAGGTTAATCAAACCTTTGACCAAGATCTTGATGTGTTACAGCTCGCGGCTGCCCGTTGGCAATGTATTCGTGCCGAAAAGAACGCGGCGCTAGAAATCAAACACAGAGACACACGTGAAGCTCAATACTTAGATGAGATAAAGTTACGTGAGCTGTTTGTAGAGAACATGAAGCTGGTTCATCAGGTCGCGCTTGAGCTTTCTAACCCTGAGTCACTCGATGCTTTGTATAAAGCATCGGTTGAGGCTGTGCGAGACAGGTTAGGGTTTGATCGTGCGATCTTCATGTTGCTTGATATGAAAAAGCGTTGTTTCAGTGGAACTTATGGCACTGACGAAGCGGGTAAAACCAACAGTGAACACCACACTCAATACGATTTGCACCAACTTGAAGCGGAATACATTGAAGCGCTGTCTGATAACCATACTAATCTAGTCATCATCGATAATGCGCCCCTGTATACAGAAGGTAAGGTGGTCGGGCAGGGGTGGAATGGCATGCTTATCTTGCGTGAAGGCGACAAACCTGTCGGCTGGATCGCCATGGATAACTACATTCATCGCTCACCGATTACTAACTATCAAAAGCAGATGCTTGAGTCTTTTGGCTCTTTGCTTTCTCAAATCTATATTCGCAAGCGCCAAGAGCAGAACATACGTATGTTGCACTCGAGTATGGTGGAGCTGTCTCGCTGCGATACCGTCAGTGAAGTGTGTAAATCTGCAGTGAGCTTTGCGATTCAGCATTTAGGCATCGACCGACTGGCTGTTTTCCTCACCGATAAAAATTGCAGTTACATGCAAGGTACGTGGGGCACGGACATAAAAGGCGATATTGTCGATGAATCCTATTATCGCTCAGAGCTGGTGGAGCGTGACATTGTCGCCGCAGCACGAGCCTGTCCTAACCAAGTCGCCTTTGAAGAGTCCGTGCCTATCTATCACGATTTCAATATTGTGGGAGTCGGTTGGACTGCAATGACGATGCTCACCACCAATACGGGTGAACCGATTGCGTTTATCGCTGCAGATAACTTGTTAACTCGCAGCCCTTTAACCTCACAACTGCGTGAAGTGATACGTATCTTCGCTTCGAGTTTAGCGGAGGTGCTACAGAGAACTATGGCGCAAGAGGAGCTCAAAAAGCTCAATGAGACGCTAGAGCAAGAGGTCAGTAAGCGCACTCAAGAGCTTGAAAGAGCCAATGAACAGTTAGACATCATTTCTAAGCTAGACCCACTGACGCGCCTTGGAAACCGCCGTATGTTGTCGCAGGTTCTAGAAGACTTGAACGGTGACGATCAAGGTGCCTTTGCCTTACAGAACGAAATTACATTTGGCTTGATTCTTGTCGACCTCGACCACTTTGGTTTGTACAACAGTGTCTATGGTCATACTGAAGGGGATGCGGCTCTGAGGACGGTAGGTGAGATACTGAATGCCCATGTTCACAATGATAAAGAAACCTTCTGCCGGATTGGCGGAGAGGAGTTTATGTTGTTGATGATCGGCACTCATCACTCTGAAACTAAACAGCGTGCAGAGTCGATCAGAAAATGCATTGAAGAGGCAAAGATCCTTCATTGTGAAAGCAGTACCAGCCAGTATTTAACCGCATCTGTCGGCTATGCCTCGATAACGTCTGACCAGCATCAGTTCGATTTTGATTTGTTGTATGGCAAGGCAGATAAAGCCTTGTATCAAGCCAAAGACTCGGGGCGAAATCGAATTGTTTCTGCCTTAAAACGTAAAAAAGTCACAGCCTCTCTTTCTTAAAATAAAGGCCGTTGATCTCAAGATGATCAACGGCCTTTGTGCTTTACTGTTCTTGATGAACAGCGTCGACTAAAGATTTTCTAGCGAACTATTATGCTTTTTACTCGCAACTCTCTTGGGCTTCTTCACCGTTTTGATTGCCAGCTCAGGGCTCCATGTTTGGGCTGGTGAACCGGCTTCACCATAAAGGCTTTGGTTTAGCTTGGTGAGTTCGGCTTCAACGGTTTGTAACGTCTCATCACTTAGATCTGTATTTTCAGATTTCCATTGCTCAAATAAGGTTCTGGTCATCACGCCATCTTTCGTTCTTAGAGCTTCAATAAGCGCTTCTGCGGTATCTGATTGACGTTCAACAGTGTGTGTTGGTTTTGTCGTTACACCGCGGCGTGACCAGAAGTAGAATGCCAATGCTGAGCTGATTAGCCACAAAGCTGCAAATAGGGCGGTGAGATAAGGCCAGAATCCTGGGCTATCGACGTTAATCACTGTTGGTGCTGTTTGTTGGAGCGGCGCGCTAGCAACAGGAGGTGTGCTTGATACAACACGATCACTTGCTGTTACTGTTAGCTCTAGGCCCTGAGCTTTACTGGTTTGTTCTGATTGGGCATCAGTATTGAACCAAGCTTGGGAAACATCCGGAAGTGAGATGTTTCCTGCCTCTTTTGGGATTAGAACCTGTTTATGCACCACCACCGCATCGCCGGACTGTGTTGTGCCAAATTGCGGTTTTTCTTCATAAACACGAACCGATTTAGGGTAGGTGATATTCAGTTTTGGTAGTTGGTGCTGCGTTAAGTTACTCGCCGTCATGGTAATAGTACGAGTTAAAGAATCCCCCGCTTCTATTTCGATGGCTTGCTTGTCGCCTTCTAATCCATTGGTACTGGTTAATTCGTTACCTTGGCTATCCGACCATTGCTGTATCAATTTGAAGTTTGATGTTGGTAACCACTCACCCTTGTAGCCTTTTGGCACATCCTTTACGGTGACATCTAAGATTTCAACGGGCGTGTCGAGCTGGAAAAGGCGCGTTTTGCTTGAGTTGTTGGTTGAGTAAACAACGGCTCCAGTCAGCTTCGGTCCGTTAAGCTTAAATTGACCTGCTTTTTGTGACGAGATACGGAATGACTGTTGAACTACCGTCACCTCCTTTCCATTGAGAACGTCTTGAAATTGCTTCGATTCCCCAATAGGTTCCACATCTAAGCCTGAAGAGCTCGGTGGCGCTATTTTAGGATCTTGCAGCCTTCTTGGGTCAGCTTTGATGATGAGTTTTACATCAAGCTCAGCCACTTCTTCTGGGTACAGCGAGTTCTTGCTGAGATTAAGCTGGAACTCTGCCATATCATGTTGAGTTGGAGCGGCTTTGTTAATTGCAACATTGATGGTGATAGGCTTGGTTTTTGCCCCTTCAATATCAAAACTCGGGATTTGCAACTTACCCAAACGCAGTGGAGCAAGGCTAATGTTCCATTCACTTGATACCGAACGGCTGCCATTGACGATTCGCATCGACGACCCAAAGTTTGGTGTGCCAACATAGAAATCCTGCTGGAGCGCTGTTAGATCTAGAGCATCAGAGGAGACCTTTTCATCGGTTGCAACTCTAAGAAGGAACACTTCATCTTTGGTGACACTGTTATGTGAAACGCTCGCCACGGCGTTTGCAGCCAATACTGAGAAGGACGAGAAAGCTCCCAACAACAATGTTAGGAGTACGGATAAAAATGGCTTGTTTAAAAATCGCATGGTTACCACTTTTTGTTCTGGTTGTTAGGAGCACTTTTTTGTCGTGCTTGTAAAATCATTTGCGCTTTAAGCAGTTGGCTCGGGTCACGGGCGCTTTCTACTTGCTCAAGTTTTCGCATGTCAGGGTCGCTCGACAGAGGTTGATCTGAGGTTTGTGCTACAGCTTGCTGACTACTTTGCTCACCATCTTCTTTTGAAGCTTGTTGTGCGCTAGCACTTTGAGGTGTAGCGCCTTCTTGGTCACTCTGTTTCGGCTGATCACTGTTACTTTGTTGCGTGGCTTGCTTGTCGTCTTGTTTAGACTTTTCAGAGTCAGAGTGATTTTCAGGTTGGCCTTGAGATGAGTTTTGGTCTTGGCTACCGCGTTGATCTTGGTTACTGCTTTGATCTTGCGACTTGCCACTGGAGCTTTGTTGTTGATCCTGAGAGCTTTGCGAAGAATCATTTTGCTGACCTTGCTGACCTTGCTGACCTTGCTGACCTTGCTGACCTTGCTGACCTTGCTGATTTTGGTCATTCTGGTCTTTGGAGTCAGAATCGCCTTGCTGTTGCTGTTGCTGTTGCTGTTGCTGTTGCTGTTGCTGTTGCTGTTGCTTCTGAGCCTGTTCGACAATCTCTAGGTTCTTCTTCGCATAAGCATGTTCAGGGTTGCTTTCAAGAATACGTTGATACTCTTGGATCGCTTGGTCGTACTTACCTTGTTGGGCTTGAGCGTTAGCAAGGTTGTAGCGAGCATCTTCACTAGAAAGCTCTTGCAGCGTCTGCTCTGCGGCTTCGAAATCACCGGCTTTGTATTGAGCAATGCCTTTCCACTCTTGTTGGGTGAACTGTTCAGCAGCTTGTTGGAAGTCCTCGTCCTGATACAGCTGATAGCCTACTTGATCATTGGTTTTCCACGGGTTCGCAAACGCAGTATTTGGTTGGCTAAAAGAGATAACTCCAGCTAAGGCACACCAAATAACCCCTTTCCTGAATAATCCAAGTGCCGGAAGTAATAGCAAAGGCAGTAACCAGAAACCGTTGTTCACTCTGGTGTTGAGTGAGTTCTTGGTCTTGGTTACTTCCGATGTTGTTGCAACGCGGTCGAGGTAGCTCGCGATGTGTTCAACATCTGAGTTATCAAATTGAACTTCAGTGAACGTGCCACCATAGCTGCGTGTAAGCTCGCGCATGTTCTTCAAGTTGGTTCTTGCCACCACGGTTTGTCCTGAGTCGCTTTGCAGCATCGACCCCGTAGGTAACGAGATTGGCGCACCGTTTTCACTCCCTACAGCTAGAATCGACAATGTCCAATCGTTGCCAGAGAGTAGGGAGTCGATCTGCTTCTTCTCTTGGTCATCGATGTCATCAGCAATCAATACCAAATCACCTTGGTAGATCTTCGCGCGAGTCATCATATCAATCGCAAGCTTAACGGCTGATGCGGCATCACCACCTTGATAAGGCATGATATCTGGCGATAGGTTAGGCACTAGGTTTTTGATGGTGTTGATGTCTGACGTTAGCGGGCTAATGGTGTAAGCATCCCCAGCATACGCCACCATGCCTGTTAGCCCTTCCTTCCATAATGAAAGCAGATCAAGAGCCTTGTATCGCGCTTGAGTTAAGCGATTCGGCTTAATATCGGTGGCATACATTGACATCGACATGTCCATGATCACAACTCGTGCCTGCGTTTTTTCAAAGCTTGGTTGTTCGTTTTTCTCGAAGCTTGGCCCAGCTAACGCAATAACGCCGACCAGCCACCAAATACCGAAGTAAGTACTGCGATTTTTCGATGGCTTGCTTGATTCTGGCGCCAAGTAACGGGCGATGTGTGACGCGAGTAATCCTTGTTTGGACTGTGTCTTGCTCAGCCACCAAATAGCGGGCAGCACGGCAAGCGCCAAGAACCAATATGGGTAGATAAAAGTAAAGTTAGACATTTTTTCTCCTAATGGCTAACAGCATAAATGCGAAGAACATTGCCGCCGACAGTGGCCATACAAACCACTCTTGTTGCGGTCGCCAGATCTTAGTGGCGTTCGTCACGGGCTCTAACTGGTTAATGGTGTCGTAAATCGTCGCTAACTCTTTGCTGTCACGCGCTCGGAAGTACTGACCGCCGGTGCGTTTGGCAATTTCTATTAGTGTACGTTCATCCAAGTCTTGAGCAGTATTGACTTTGCGCGTCATGAAGAACTCTTTGACCATCATCTCGCCTGCACCGACACCCACGGTGTAAATCGTTGCGTCGTATTTCTTTGCAATATCCGCCGCTTCTAATGGGTCTAATACCCCGGCGGTATTACTGCCGTCGCTGAGTAGAATCATTACACGTTGGGGCGCATCGCTATCGACAAAGGTTTTGGTGGCAAGACCAATACCATCACCAATCGCTGTTTGAGTACCAATCAGCTTTAACACCGCTTGATTGAGCTGTTGTGAAAGCGTATCTCTATCTAGCGTAAGCGGGGTCTGCAAGTAGGCGTGATCAGCAAATAACACCAGTCCAACTCGGTCGCCTTTTCGTCGCTCAATAAAGTCACTCAATACGCGTTTCACCGCCGATAAGCGGTCGATGTACTCGCCATTGAATTGCATGTCCTCTTGGCTCATGGAGTAGGAGAGGTCGACAACCAACATCAAATCACGGTGCTTCGGTTGAAACTCAACGGGTTCGCCATACCATACAGGGCGTGCGCTCGCCGTAACCAGCAGAAGCCAGATAATCACGGACAACGCCTTTGGTAAGCGACTGCTCGGTGTTTTGGTATTACTGTCTTCTGGCAGAAATGGAAGTCTTAGGGCATTGCTTGATTCTGACTTTGGTGAGAACAAGTAAACGAGCAACGGCAGTGGCGCGATGAAGAACATCCACCACCAAACGAACTCGATGTTTAGCAAGTCCCCGCTTAGAAACATAGGGCTTAGAAAATCACTCATAACGACCTCGCTTAGGAGGAAGGGCTTTACGAAGCCAAGTTTCGCAATCATTAACTAATTGTTGTTGAGCCTTTTTCTGTTCGTCATTCATAAGGGCTACATCTTGATAGAGCGCTTGTTGCCACTGGGATTGTTTTGCTACAAATAACGGCTTCGCCAATTGCGCATCTAAGAACTTCAACCAATCATCACCAGACAAACCTGCAATTTTTTCACGAGGGAAATAGCTCAGTGCTGCTTGACGAACGATGTCTTGAGCTTTGCTCGGAGACAAGCCATCTTGGGACTGACTATTACTAAAGTAAGACAGCGCTTCTTGTTTCGCCTGTTGATTGTTTTTTCTACGTTTTAGAATGAAAAACACCAAGGCAATCAGGAAAATGGCTGTGATAATGACTGCCCACCAACCCCACGCCAAAGGCCACCAAGTCGGGGCGTCTGGCGCAATCACCGGACTTAAATCTAAGGGCTGTTTCATGACTGAGCTCCTGATATCTGGCTCATGAGTGACTGCGCACTCGACAGCGAGCTATAAGGTATCGCGAGAGATAACCCCATCTGTTGCAGCTGCTGTTTCTTAAGCGAAAAAGCATGGTTAAGCTTTTGCTTTTCTTTATTAGAAGAGAAATTAAACCATTGAGTTTTGCTGCCATCGGTGACCTGTTTAGAGCCTTTATAGGTGGTTTCACCTTGCTCTAGCGGGTCGTAGAAATGCACAAGACGTACTCTGTTGTGTCGGCGAATTTGACTGATAAGTGAGTAGTCACTTTCTTGGTAACGCACAAAGTCACTGAGCATAATAATATCGCTTCCTTTAGGGCAAAGCTGGTGCAGAGATTTCAGTCCATGCTCTAAGGTCGTGTCATTATGATTGTCGTGATTAGTCAGTGCCGTATTATTGATTTCTATGACTTTTTGCAAAATACGCAGTGGAGCATGGTTGCTTGCACTTGGCTTAATCTCAATGACCTCTTTGCCAGTATCGATCACCGCGCCAATTCGATCTTTTTGAGCCACAGTAAGCCAGCACAGTTGGCTAGCAAAGTGTGCAAGTTGAACCGATTTCAGCAACAAGGTTGAGCCGAAAATCATACTGCTTGATAGATCCAAGAATAAAATGACAGGCTGTTCTCGTTCTTCAGAGAAAAGTTTGGTATGCGCTTTGCCCGTTCTGGCTGTTACACGCCAATCAATGCTGCGAATGTCATCTCCCGCTTGATATTGACGAACTTCAGAGAAATTCATCCCGCGACCTTTACGATTGCTCTCGTGTTGACCGTTTAGTTGCGACCACAGGCTCTTGGCTGGAGGTAACCAGCGAACAGACTGCGCTTTGTATTGCAGCAGTTCATCCAGATTTAACGTGACGCCGTCACTATGGTTGGGTAATTGATTATTCATGCGCGTATCCCTATGCGCTACCAACCAACGAGATAAGGTGTGCGATCACTTGGTTTGCAGTGACCCCTTCAGCTTGTGCGTGGTAGCTACGAAGCAGGCGGTGACGTAATACCGGGAATGCCATCGCTTGAACATCTTGCGGCGTAACATAGTCGCGGCCAGCAAGCCAAGCGTGAGCGCGGGCACATCTGTCTAGGGCAATGGTTGCACGCGGGCTGACACCCATGTCTAACCATTGATCAAGTTGGTCACTGTATTGCTTAGGTTGGCGAGTCGCCATAACCAGTCTGATGATGTACTGCTCAATGGTGTCTGCCATGTGAATGTTGAGCACTTCTTGGCGCGCTTCAAAGATCGTTTGCTGAGATATCTGTTGTGGCTGAGCTGATTCGTTACCTTGAGCCTCACCACGGTTGAGTCGTAAGATCTCAAGCTCGCTTTCCATATCTGGGTATTCAACCTCTAGGTGAAGCAAGAATCGGTCTAACTGAGCTTCCGGTAGCGGGTAAGTCCCTTCTTGTTCAATTGGGTTCTGTGTTGCCATTACCAAGAACAACTCAGGCAGCGCATAGGTTTTTCGACCGGCAGTTACTTGTTTCTCTGCCATTGCTTCCAGCATTGCCGCTTGAACTTTCGCCGGAGCACGGTTGATCTCATCCGCTAGAATCAATGAGTTGAAAATCGGGCCTGATTGGAAAGTGAACTCCCCAGTCTCAGGACGGAAGATGTCGGTACCCGTCAAATCAGCTGGCAACAGATCGGGAGTGAATTGAATACGGTGGAAGTCACCCTCAACACAGTCAGCCAATGATTTTACTGCACGAGTTTTTGCTAAGCCGGGAGGTCCTTCAACGAGGATATGACCATCTGCTAAAAGGGCGATCATCAGTTGCTTAACGAGCTCTTTTTGACCAATGATTTGAGACTCTAGATAGTTTTGAAGGACTTCGAAATTTGTTTTGTGCATTTTGGACTCTCTGGGTATCCATTTGATTTTTATTTTGAGTATTGGTCACTGATTTCGAGGAAAAAGTTCCAGTACATTTGCGTAATTTATTTTTTCAAAATTGGAAAGATTTACAAGTGGTTAGCTAAAAACATCGTTAGGTTGTGATTATTACCATATCAATTGGTTTTTATATACAAAAGCTCGGCGGTGGATAGTGGTTTGAGTTCGGGTGGATCTAAGGGCTGAGAGCTAAAATCGACTCTCGACAATGCGGTATTTGCTTAGTTAATTCATGTCCAAGGTGAATGTTTCTAATTGTTACATCACATTTGCAATTTTTTGAGAGAACAGCCTCTAGTTTTATTGGTTGTGGCCGATACATCACTCAGATTGTGCATTGCTTGTTGGAGTGCACTAAAAAAGTCCTGTTCAGGGTATACCAATAACGAGCGATTCTTTTTAAAGGTCCAAATATGTTTAAAACTAACTCTCTGAGTATCAAGCAAAAAGTTGTACTTGGAATTACCTTTGCGGTTCTTGCATCGACAGTGATTGTCGGCGCAATGGCACAACAACAAGCAAGAGATGTATTAAGTCATCGATTGATCGATATTGAACTTCCAGGAATGCTAGAGCGAATCAATGGTGAAATTGACCGAGAAGTCTCTCAGCTATTGCTAGCGGCGGAGCAAATTGCTTCAAATGAATTTATTTCTGATGCTATCGAATCGACCGATCGCGATCCGGCACTAGAAAATAAACTGGTTAAACAGCTGAACAATGTTCGTAACCAGTATCAGTTGAACGATGCATCAGTGGCGAACCGTCAAACGGCTTACTACTGGAATCAAAATGGTTTCCTACGTCAGTTAAACCAACAACAAGATGGTTGGTTCTTTGGCTTTACGCAATCTGGACAGCCGACCATGGTGAGCATGTTCCAAGAAGCCAATGGCGAAGTGAAGATGTTTGCTAACTATCAGCAGCCTTCTGGTTTGGCGATGTCTGGTCTATCAAAGTCGATGGATGACATGGTTAGCCTGCTGAACGGTTTCAAGATTGAAAATACCGGTTTTGTCTTCTTAACCGATAGCCAAGGTGATGTTCAAATTCACCGTGAGCGTTCTCGCAGTGACTCTTCACTTCAACAACTTTACGGCCCTCAATCAAGTCAACTACTGAACAAGTCGGGCTTTAACCTGATTACCACTGAAAGCCAAGGCCAAGAGCTGTTCGTGGCGAGCTTGTATGTGTCGTCAATGGACTGGTTTGTTATTGGTGTCGTTCCGACTGATGAAGTATTTGCAGAGCTAGATGCGACTGCACAAAAGATGCTGATCATGACTGCGGTTGTGGCATTAGTGTTTATCCTAATGGGCGTAGTTCTGGCGAACAGCATTACTCAACCGATTAAACTTCTGGCTAAGCGTTTCGGCGACCTTGGCGAAGGTGATGGCGACCTGGCACAGCGTATTGAAGTGAAAGGCAACGATGAAATCGCACAGCTTTCAAAAGGCTTCAACGGATTCATTGAAAAAATTCACGAGTCGATGAAAGAGGTGTGTTCGACAAGCCAAGCGCTTCAAGTGGCAGCAGAGAGTGTCTCTAACAAAGCCCACATCACCCACGACAACAGCCAAGAACAGCGTGACCAAACGCTTCAAGTGGTGGCTGCCATTAACCAAATGGGTATGACCATCAGCGAGATTGCATCGAACGCGGCAACCGCAGCAGAAACGGCTACCCAAGCTTCAGGCAATACGGAAGTAGGTCGCTCTGTGGTGAACAAAGCAAAAGACGCGATCAGCCGTTTGGCGCAAGATATCGAAAGCACGGGTCAGGTAGTAGAGCAACTGGCTTCTACAACTCAAGACATCGGTTCTATTCTGGGTGTTATCCGTGATATTTCAGAGCAAACTAACTTACTCGCATTAAACGCAGCGATTGAAGCAGCCCGTGCCGGTGAGCAAGGTCGTGGTTTTGCGGTTGTAGCGGATGAAGTACGTAACCTAGCAAGCCGTACCGCAGATTCAACGGAAGAGATTCAAAAGATGATCAACCAACTGCAAAGCGATGCGAAAGATGCAGTAACGGCAATGAGTGCGGGTAAGGTGATTACCCTTGAAGGTGTATCGGCGTCGGATGAAGCGGTAGACGTGCTGAGTGGTATTTCAGACCGTATCGTTGATATCACAGACCGTAACACTCAAGTGGCAACGGCAACGGAAGAGCAATCAACCGTAGTTCACACCATCAACCAGAACATTGAAGAGATTAACGCAATCAACGAAGTGACAACGGGCACGGCTGAGCAACTTGCAGAAGCGAGCCAAGAGCTTCGAGACCTTTCTTCTCGTCTAGATAAGATGGTTGGTTCGTTTAAGCTTTAATCCCTTTAAGCTGTAGCATGGCTTAGAAAGAGACATAAACTAAGAGCTGGATTCATTTAATCGTGAATTCAGCTCTTTTTATTTACGGGCTTGTTTTCTTCTAACTGACGTTCGCTTGATCTGGTTTCGGGCTTTGCACTCAATCGCCCTAGCATCATAGGGCGTAAATGAGTAAAATCTCGTTAGGTTTAATATTTAGGTAAGTATCATGAGCGATTTTGAAAAAGAACTAGAGCAGATGACTCAAGAGATGGGCGATGAGCCTGAGGTGAAACTGCCATCACTTGAAGAGCAAAAAGCAATTGTTGCTGAGTTCAAGCGACTAGAAGCGGAAGGCAAACTGACACCTGAAGTGTTAGAGAAGCATTTTGGCCAGTTCAACAAACAGAATGATACGCCAATTCACTAAGTTGATTTAGACAGGTTTCATGTCTGAAAGAAGTGATATTAGCGGTTGAGCTGATAGCCTAACTAACAGATAAAGGTCTAGCGATTGCTAGGCCTTTTTTATTGCCGCTAACGAAAGACCGAGTAGCTGACTCATGAACTATTCAATGTAAGTGATACCGTCTCCAGCACATAAAAAAATCCCCCTTACTGAGTAAGAGGGATTCGATATGGGCAGTTATATCCTAAAAGGCTAAGCGATTAGTCTGTGCCGTATTCTTTGTACAAACGACGACATGCGCGGCCATCGCTGTGGAACAGGTGACAACGGTGCGCTGGAATACCAATCGCCAACTTGTCACCTGATTCGATTTTCAACGTGTCTGGCTGGCGATAGATAACATCAGCGTCGGCACTTTCAAGGTTTAGGTAAACCTGAGTTTCGTTACCTAGTTTCTCTACCATCATCACGTCAGCTTCAATCGTCGCGTCACCTGATTCAGCAGACATCAAGTGTTCAGGACGAATACCCAGAGACATACGGTCACCAGCATTGACAGTCGTACCATCAACTGGGATCCAGAAAGTCATACCGTTAGAAAGTTGAACTTGTACGCGTTCTGCTTCCGCTTGTTCAATGTGTACCGACATGAAGTTCATCTTCGGTGAACCAATAAAGCCAGCAACGAAACGGTTTTGAGGGTAGTGGTAAAGGTCAAGCGGCTTACCGACTTGAGATACATAACCACCATCAAGAACAACGATCTTATCCGCCATTGTCATCGCTTCCACTTGGTCGTGGGTAACGTAGATCATGGTACAACCCAGTTGACGCTGTAGCTTGGTGATTTGTGAACGCATTTGAACACGTAGTGCTGCATCTAGGTTTGATAGAGGCTCATCAAGTAGGAATACGTTTGGTTGAGAAACCAGAGTACGACCAATAGCAACACGTTGACGTTGACCACCAGAAAGCGCTTTAGGTTGACGCTCAAGAAGGTGACCAAGCTGAAGAATTTCTGCAGCATGTTCAACACGCTTGTCGATCTCAGCTTTATTTGCGTTTGCTAGCTTAAGACCGAAAGACATGTTGTCGTATAGGTTAAGGTGAGGGTAAAGCGCGTAAGACTGGAATACCATACCTACGCCACGCTTTGACGGTTCAACGTCATTCATGCGTTGGTCGCCAATGTACAAATCACCAGACGTAATGTCTTCTAGACCTGCGATACAACGTAATAGCGTCGATTTACCACAACCTGATGGTCCAACGAATACTACGAATTCACCTTCGTTGATGTCTAAGGTTACGTCCTTAGAAATCTGTACATCACCATATGATTTATAAACGTTTTTTAACGTGACACTCGCCATCTAGCTTGTCCTCGATCGATCAAATTTTAAGTTTTACTGCTTATCATTATAAGAAATTTTTGGGTCAGCAGTAACTGTAGGAATTGGTAAGTATTGAATGAGTAAGAAAAAAGTGGGTGAGACTTGGCTTCTTTAACCAAGCCCACCCGTCATAGCCAAACTGATGCCCATTTCCCCCACATCCAGCTAAACCTCCCCCGTGATTCAATCACAGATTTAGCTCGATGCTAATATAAGACACCAGCGGGCAGTGAAGCCAACTAAATGAATAATGCGTCAACGCATAACACTTGCCGGTAAAGGGTTCTTACTATCCACTCTTGGATGAATGCAGTTTCGGTGAAATGGCGTAAGGGTACATCCTCCCAATGGGAAATTAACTAGGGGGAGTAGGAGGGGAGGAGTAGATATACGGGGTTATTAATAATTGGCGATCCAGTTCAAATAAATCCACCACGTAACGGTGATGTTGATCACGATGAGTATACGTTTTGTGATTGCAGTCTCTAATCTGACCGGATGGCGATCACGAATTTAAGCCATAATAGCTAGGGCGTAGTGGCTAGGATGATGAGCTAGGGTCTGTTTTCTCAGATCATAACCTCCGAAAACTGGCTCATCTTGGTAGATGTGCCCTACGTATAAATATAAAAAGGATATTCACATGAAAAACGCTCTAAGCGCTGTAGCTCTAGGTACAATAGTTGCTCTGGGTTCTTTTGGTGCAAATGCTGCTATCGAAGAAGGACAACTAACAATCTGGGTAGGTGGTGACAAAGCTTATGAAGGCATGGCTGAAGTAGGTAAACGCTTCGAAGAAGATACTGGTGTTAAAGTAACCGTCGCTTTCCCTGACAAGCTAGAAGAAAAATTCCCTCAAGTAGCAGCAGCTGGCGATGGCCCAGACATGATCTTCTACGCACATGACCGTTTTGGCGGCTATGCAGAAGCGGGACTTCTTGTTGATATCAAACCTTCTAAAGAGACTAAAGAAGGTATCGTAGACTTCGCATGGGACGCTGTTTCATACGAGGGTAAAACAATCGCATACCCTGTTGCTGTTGAGTCAGTTTCCCTAATTTACAACAAAGCACTTGTTCCTAACCCACCTAAGTCTTGGGAAGAAATCCCAGCACTTAACGCTGAACTTCAGAAAGACGGCAAGAAAGCAATCATGTGGCCTCTACGTGGCGGCGCTTACTTCACATGGCCTTTACTTGCAGCTGACGGCGGTTACGCATTCAAACAGACTGCAGAAGGTTACGATATTAAAGATGCGGGCGTAGCGACTGATGGTGTTCAGAAGTCTCTAGGTTTCATCGAGAAGATGGTACAAGACAAGGTTATCTCTGCAGACATGGATTACTCAGTTGCTGAGTCTGAATTTGTTGCGGGTAACGTTGCAATGACAATCAACGGCCCTTGGGGTTGGGAAAACATCAAGAAAGCTGGCGTAGATTACGGCGTAACAACACTACCTAAGTTCAACGGTAAAGCGTCTAAACCTTTCGTTGGTGTATGGGCAGGTGGTATCAGCACTGCGTCTCCAAACCGCGACCTAGCTGTTGAGTTCATGGAAAACTACCTACTAACAGATGAAGGTATGAAGAGCCTGAACGACGACAAGCCACTAGGCGCTGTTGCTCTTAACTCTTTCCAACGTCAACTAGACAGCGATACTCGTATTGCAGCAACAATGGACAACGCGATGAACGGTGAAATCATGCCTAACATCCCTCAGTTCACAACATTCTGGTACAGCATGGAAGAAGCGATCGGCAACGTAGTTGACGGCCGTCAATCAGTAGACCAAGCACTAAAAGCTGCTGAAGGTCGTATGGTTAAGTAACACCCAGGCACTACCTTTTAAGGAGAGGGTAACCTCTCCTTACTTTTCTATTTTTTATCTATATCGCTAGCAGGTTCCTCTATGCAGTCAGTTCAAGGTACAGATGCTATCCCAGCACCATCAAGCCTTCCAGGCAGTAAAAGCGTCTTCATTAAATGGGGGTTGCTTGGTAGCGTTGGCTTAATAAACGGCTACGCTACAATTCTAATGTATTCTCGCGGTGAGCTCGCTTTTGCGCTGCTTACAGTGATCTTAACGGCTTTGGCACTTTACATTTTTGGTAGTAAAAAAACTTACGCCCACCGTTATATTTACCCAGGTATTGCCGGAATGATCTTGTTCATTCTTTTCCCATTGGCATACACCGTAGGGCTTGCGTTTACTAACTACAGCGCGAAAAACCAACTTTCTCTAGAGCGCACTCAAACCGTTCTTTTAGACCGTTCTTTCCAAAGCGGTGAGAGCTACCCATTTACTTTGTACAAGACAGATGACGGTCACCAGATCGTTGTAAAAGATGGCGATCAACTGTTAGCGACTGACGTATTTTCTCTAGACAATATGACAGAAACAGAGATGGACCTATCTGTTATTGAGTCTGCGCAAGGTGAAAAAGAGAAGATCAAAGCGATCATTCAAAACCGAGCAGCAATCAGTGGTGTTGATTTCAATCTACCTGACGGTGGTGACATCCGCATGAGTGGCTTACGTAAGTTTGCTTCTGTTGCTCCGCTTTACACGCTACAAGACGATGAAGAAACGTTAATCAACAATGAAACGGGTGAAGTTCTCAAGCCAAATATGGATGTGGGTTTCTACCAGCCTGTTGATGCAAATGGTGAGTTTACGGGTAATACCATCTCTCCAGGTTTCGTGGTTAGCATTGGTACGCATAACTTTGAGCGTGTATGGAAAGATGACGGCATTAAAGAACCGTTTATCAGCATCTTTATTTGGACGGTTATCTTCTCGGTATGTACCGTAGCGTTCACGCTAGTTATCGGCCTTGTATTGGCTAACATCGTGCAATGGGAAGAGTTGAAAGGTCGTTCTATTTATCGTGTTCTACTGATTCTGCCTTACGCCGTACCCGCGTTTATCTCGATTCTTATCTTTAAGGGTCTATTCAACCAAAGCTTTGGTGAGATCAACATGGTGCTCGAGAATATCTTCGGCTTAAGCCCGAACTGGTTCTCAGACCCTATCTTAGCGAAAACCATGGTGTTGATGGTTAACACATGGCTAGGTTTCCCTTACATGATGATTCTATGTATGGGTCTGCTTAAAGCGATTCCTGATGATTTATACGAAGCGTCAGCAATCGATGGTGCGAACTTCCTTGATAACTTCAAGCGCATTACGTTCCCATTGATGATTAAACCGCTTACACCGCTATTGATTGCAGCGTTTGCCTTTAACTTCAACAACTTCGTAATGATTCAACTATTGACGAACGGTGGCCCGAACATGATTGGTACTTCTGAGCCAGCGGGTTACACAGACTTGCTTGTAAGCTACACGTACCGAATTGCATTCGAAGGCGGCGGCGGTCAAGACTTCGGTCTAGCAAGTGCTATCGCAACGCTTATCTTCCTATTGGTTGGTGCACTAGCGTTACTAAACCTTCGTTTCACTAAACTGTCTCAAGATTAAGGAGCACGACAATGGCTATGGTACAAGGTAAAGGCCTTAAATACCGAGTGTGGGCAACGCATGCAGTGTTGTGGTGCTTCTTGGCAATGATTATCTTCCCACTACTGATGATCATCGCGATCTCGTTCCGTGAAGGTAACTTCGCAACCGGTAGTTTGATTCCAGATAACCCATCATTGGAACACTGGAAGTTAGCATTGGGTATGTCAGTAACGAACGCAGATGGCTCGGTAACGTCACCTCCGTTCCCTGTGCTAACTTGGTTATGGAACTCAGTGAAGGTTGCAGGTATCACATCGATTCTGATTGTGACACTGTCTACGACATCGGCTTACGCGTTTGCTCGTATGCGCTTTAAAGGTAAGAACACAATCCTGAAAGCGATGATGATTTTCCAAATGTTCCCAGCAGTATTGGCTCTAGTAGCAATCTACGCGCTGTTTGACAAACTTGGTCAATACATTCCGTTCTTAGGCTTGAACACACACGGTGGTCTAATCTTCTCTTACCTAGGTGGTATTGCACTGCACGTATGGACGATTAAGGGTTACTTTGAGACGATTGATAACTCTCTGGAAGAGGCAGCAGCCCTTGATGGTGCAACGCCTTGGCAAGCATTCAGACTGGTTCTACTACCGCTGTCTGTGCCAATCCTAGCGGTTGTGTTTATCTTATCTTTCATCGCGACAGTGGGTGAGGTGCCAGTAGCGTCTATCCTACTTACAGATGTGAACTCTTACACGCTAGCAGTAGGTATGCAGCAGTACCTATACCCTCAGAACTACCTATGGGGTGACTTTGCGGCAGCGGCTGTACTATCAGCACTTCCGATTACTATCGTGTTCTTACTTGCTCAACGTTGGTTAGTTGGTGGTTTGACGGCAGGTGGTGTAAAAGGATAAGCTGTACTCTATAAGAAAGAAAAAGAGCGACCGTTAGGTCGCTCTATATTGGCATTTTTATTACATCATTTGGTTTGGCCGCCGATCAGTAATAAAAATAACCCTCAGGTTACGCATAGCTGGCTACTAATCAGGTTCCTTACGCTATTAATGATTAGTGGTTTTTGTAACTCTAACCCAGGTATTTACTTGGGTTTTTTTATGCCTGCTACTTTTTGTTTTTTGTGTCAGCGTTACTCGTTAACTATCGCGCTCATATCTACTTTAAAACCCAAAGTTTCGAGTTACTTCTCTCCTAAATACCGACCACTTCATTTTGGTTACTTGTAGAAATGAACTAGTCTCACAAATCAGACACTCAGTATAAGTGGCTGTTGTACTATTGATATGTTGTGAATATTCCAATGCGTGATACTTCAATGATTTGTATGCAACAAAACCTGAAATTGCACTGAAAATGTATGGGTAAGCGAGAGGTAGTTACAAAATATTCAAGTGACATTCATGAGGATTATGGAGGTGGGTTTATTTATGCTTCTGGTTTTTGGTTGGACTTAGAAGTTAGAACTCTTTACTAGAAGGAGCACAACCTAAGTGTTGCAACAACACATAGATACTTTCTTGATCGAGTGCCACGCGACGAAATAGATCGGCAAATGTCGGATCTCCACCGAAACACGTTTGGATATAGTGGTTGATTTCATTGCTGTCGTAGCCTTCGACGTACAAAGTTCTAACCCATTGGTACTCAACAGCCTTTAAATTGTTCAGTGTAGACTCGCTAAGAGTGGGGCGTATGACGCTCAAGAGTGGCTCCAAGAAATTCAAATGCATCTATTATGATTGGCGGTATTTAATCAGAGCAAAATGACGACTTTATTACAGTCAAAATAAATCAGTGAACAAGTGCCGATTCATTTCAACCTTTGGCTGGGTATCACGCTCTTATCGTCTGTATTGGGTGTGCAGCGGATTTGGCTGTGTAGAGCACGAAGGTATCAAATAGATCAATGCCAAGCAGGCGCTTGGCATTGTAATAAGGTTTTGTAGGGGGAGGGCAGCTGGTGGACCTTACTTAAGGTACTTCACGTGAGCTTCCATCTCTTCACCAATCTGTTTTCGCATGTTCATTAGGCGAATAGCCGAATCTCGTAATTCGATGTCTTCTGGCGTCTCTGGTATCCACTCTGGCACTTTAGTCGGATTACCATTCTCATCGACAGCGACCATAATAACGATACAGTGAGTTGTTAGGCGGTTATTGAGCTCTTTAGGGTCGCTTGCTTGCACGTCGATAGCGATATGCATTGAAGATGAACCTGTGTAAATGACCTTTGCACTTACTTCCACAAGGTTGCCTACATGAATTGGGGCAACGAATCGAATTCCGCCTGCATAGGCTGTTATACAGTATTTACCGCTCCAACCTGCGGAACAAGCGTAGGCTGCTAAATCGATCCACTTCATTGCTGCACCACCATGAACTTTACCACCAAAGTTCACATCCCCGGGTTCAGCTAAAAAACGCAGAGTAACGTCTCGTTTACCATTTTGTCGGCTATTGCTACTGCTCATCTATCTTCCTTCATTATTATTTTGCTGCGTAACATGCTTGTTACTTGCTAGTAACAATATACTTAAGATGACATAAGTTAAAGCGGATAATCTCATGGTTAAGACTATTTTTTTCAAACAGATGATCAGTTGATGAATATTGGTGCTTAAAGGCGTATCAGGCGAATGGCAAACATGGATGAAGTGATATCAAGCAAGAGAATAGAAATACTGATTAAGTCACTAGATAGGTCGATTGCAAAAAAAACACCTAGCGTAATGCTAGGTGTTTCTAAGCCGTGTGGTACTCATGTCGGTACTTTTTTGTGTTAGCCAACCAACCGCTGTTGATTTGGTTTAGTTAAAGTGGCTGTATCTCAGATACCACTAAAGTGGTAGTGATTATTGTTTTCTTATCAGCTCACTTTTACTGTTTTAAAAAGTATAGATCCTTCGCGTAGATATTTCCTTTCGGATTATTGTTTGGGAAGCCTTTTAGTGTATTTCGCACTAATCGTGTGTGATTGTAATGATATAAAGGTATAACTGCTGAAGAATAGTTGATTAACGACTCACCGTGCTGATATAAAGTAAAGCGTTTAGACTAATCTTCCGTTTTACTCGCTTGCTGTAAGGGCTCATTATAGTATGGATTACAGTAGCCACTCTCATTTGCTGTGTGAAACGTGAGTTTGAATTTTTACCCTAATGTGAGCGTTGGGTAATGCGTTTAGCTTTGTTGAGGGAGAGGAGCCTCAAGCCTTGGCTTTCTTCTGATTTGAGCAAGGATGACACCTGAAATCACCATCACACCACCAATGATGTGGAACTGGTTAATCTCTTCACCAAGCCATGTCGCGGCTAATACGATCGCAACAACCGGAAGCAAATTCATGAACATCGCACTTGAGTCAGCACCAATGGTGTCAATTGCTTTCACCCACATCCAAGGCGCTAAAATCGAAGCGGCAACCGCGGCGTAAGCTATCAATGGGATCGCTTGTTGCGGTGGTAACAGTTGTTCGCTGGTAAGCCAAAGTGGCGTAAGCATCGCGACAGCAAACAGACCCTGAATGTAAATCACCACCCAGCTACTGATGGGCATTTTCCAGCGTTTCAATAGCACACAGTAAGAAGCATAAACAAAGGCCGCAATCAGCATATAGCCATCGCCTTGAGTCAATTCTTGATGCATGAAGAACAAAGGGTCGCCTTTGCCTAACATCAGAGCTAAGCCTGACAGTGACAACACACCGCCAACAATACTTAAACTAGAAATGGACTTGTGCAACAAAGGAACGCTTAGAAATACACTGATCAACGGGACTAAAGACGTGATCAATGCCATGTTGGAAGCGGTTGTGGTTAAGCCTGCGTAGTAACCTAGAGATTGGTTCAACACCATGCCCAAAAAGCCGAGGAACGCTAATTTAGATAAGTTTGGCTTAATGACAGCCCACTGCTTCATCACTGGGCGAATACAGAAAGGCGTGAGAATTAACATCGCAAAAAACCAGCGGTAAAAACTCATCGCGCTAGGTTCTATGGTGTTTGCAGCAAGCTTGTTGACGATTGCATTGGCGCCCCAGATACAGACTGTAAAAAATGGTAATAGGTAATGCATGTGAATTCCGTGGCGAATGAGTTGATGCGGCTAGTTTGACAGGTCGTTATACTTACAAGTATCTTTATAAAGACATTAAGCGCGATAGGAAGACAAGTTTGAAAAAACACTCCAGAAACCTTCATCCATCCTTATTAATTGATAAGGCACCATCCAACGTATTTATGAATTTTGAAGCGTTTCTTTCGAACACTGAAACCCGAGTTCATAGCCACTCATGGGGACAGGTTCAATTGATCAGTGGTGGTATATTAGAGATGGAAGCGGAAAGCACTCGATTTCTAGCGCCACCACATCTAGCGATTTGGGTACCGGCCGGGGTGATGCATTGCAGTTATAACCGTAAGCCTTTGGACTACTGTTCACTAAATATCGCCCCAGAACTCACGCAACACCTGCCAGATAAAACCAGCCTTATAAAGATCACGCCGATTGTGTCTTCTATTATCGATGATTTTCGCGATCGTGGGATCAATGTTGCGGAAACCGAGCAAGACCAAAGGCTCGTTCAGGTACTGCTTGACCAACTTGCGCAGCGTGAGGTTGAACACCACTTCTTGCCTTCAACCGATAATAAGTATCTAGCGCCTATATTGGCTTCTGTTGAAGAGAACCCAACCGATGAAGTGACGCTGAAAGATTGGGCTGAACGTGTCCACACCACGGAAAGAACCCTTTCTCGCCACTGCCAGACCGAGCTTGGAATGAGCTTTACCGAGTGGCGACTGCGAGTGCGCTACCTATACTCAATGGACTTGTTGAGAAACGGCCAATCGGTTAAAGAGGTCGCTCTTACATTGGGTTATAACCAAGCAAGCCCATTTATCACCATGTTCAAACGTTACGCGAACCAAACGCCAGAGCAGTATAAGAACCGTTTGTTGTAGCTCGGTCTTGTTGCCAAAAGAACGGATGTATTTGTTGTTAGATTCCACCTGTATTAATACACAATCTAATACCCAGTCAACTCCATATAGCCAGACCCAGAATGAGAACCTTTGATTTCAATTGGCCCTTCCCAATAAGGAACCGACAGCGGCATTTTGGCATTTGGATTGAGTGCCGAGACGGTCAGTTCTATTTGCTGGCTTGGAATCGAAACTTGCCACTCTGTTGGGTAGTCACGCCCGTCGATTTTAGTTTGCTTGATGGCGGTTAAGCTGATGTCTTGCTGCTTAATCGCGATGCCGGAGCCATCTTGATTCATCAACCTCGCATGAGAATAGCTGGCTTTGCCTGTAGTTGAGTTTCGAAGTTGAAATACCACCAAGCTGGTTTCATCACTCAGCCTTAGCGCAAACCAATCCCAACCTTGTTGCGAGTCGAGTAAAAACTGCGAGCTCCATTCTCTGTCTATCCAACCTTTGCCGGAAACTTGATGGGTGACGCCATCAATAGTTACCTCGCCCGATACATTGATGAATGGTTGGCTGTAGTAATAGGAAGCCACTTTGCCATCGCTACTTTTAGTGCTGTAGCCTTGTTCGCCTTGCTTTTGATATGGCGCGTTGTTGGTTAACTTAAGCGAATATCCAAATTGACCCGAGTTAGCGACCAATGTAGCTGGGAACAGGTCATCGGTCGTCGACGTCCATTGCCAATCATCGAGGTAAACACGAAACGGCGAATCGCTTACACCCGCCAGTTCAGCTTGGTCACGTGACCATTTTTCATCGGCATAGTGTCTATTTTTAGTGGTGACAGCGCTGTGCGCCATGTAAATCTGCTGACTTTGCCACGTAGTTTCCTTGGTGCTATTGCTACGTTCCTGTGGTGCAGCCGCAAAGCGGAACTGTGTCCATTGCACACCTAACACATTGTCTTCTTCATCAATTAAGTTTGCGGTTAAATACCACCATTCATGACGAAAATCTGGATGTGCTTGATGGTCGGCAGGGAAGGCGATGTCGATACCTTTAACTACCGGTGTGAATTGATCAGTCTCTTTTTGTGTTTCATCGTCGGTTTGTTTTCCAGTGCCAAGTATTGAGCCCATATTTTGAGCTGATGGTTGAGTGGATTCATCGCACCCTAAAAGGAGCAAGATGCCAAGTGTGAGAACGAAAATTCTCATTGATCGATTCATCACAACACCTCACTCTGTAAACTGGATACCACGGGTTTACTGACCAAACGCCACAGCGGAATCAAGGTCGCAAACACAGCGACTAAAATGGTGATGGCTGCGATGCTGAGTGCGTCACTCCAATTCCATACGTAATTTAAGCTCCAACCAAAGGCGCGCAGGGTAACGATGTCCGTCAACACATAACCGACCATAGCGCCGAGTGGTAAGGCGATAACCAGAGTGAAGGCGACCAGAACAACGATTTGCCCGACCACCATCGCCATCAATTTTTTCTGACTAACACCGAGCGCGTACAACCTTGCAATAGCGGCTTTGCGTGCATCGAGCAACATGAAACAGGCGCAGAACAACCCTATCACCGCCACCATTAAAGTGACGCCATTAAGCGCCCGAGTGATAGCAAAGGTTTGTGAGAATATATCCAACGCGATCGATTTGATCTGTGCTTGATCGTAAAGCTGACCTAGGTGCAGATTGAGTTGTTGGCGTAGCTGTTCGTACACCACTTGTGGGTCGCCAGAAACTTTGATTCCCAAGCTGGTGGGTAAATCAGTAAATCCGTTTTCGAGCCATAAATTAGGTGAAAGTAACACTTCGCCATTCGGTGAGCCGTAATCGTGGAAAATCGCCCCGACGATGAGTGTTTTGTCTTGGATCGCGTCGAGCTTGAGTCGGCTTCCAAGGGACAAGCCGAGCTTCACTGCCGTAGGTTCGCTGATTGCCACGAATTCGCCTTGGTAAAAGCGCGTCCAGAAATCATCAAGGTGGGATTGGAACACCATGGTTTGCTCAAGTGTGTCTTTGTCTTTAGTGCCGAGCAAAGTCGGTAAACCCTGCAAGTTATCGTCGACATAATATTGCTTATAAACGGTTTCAACATTTTCAAACTGCTCTAACGCACGTTCCACATTCGCGATTTCACCTTGGGCAGGGCTAACGTAAATATCGGCATGTAAGCGCTGTTCAAGCCATTGCTTTAACGTGGATTCAAAGCTGCCGACTAAGGTATTCATTCCCATGTTAGCGGTGACGGCGAGAAGCAACGCCATCATGGCAAGTGAGAGAGGGGAGATAAGTTCACGCAGCTCAGCGAACAGATATTGTATTAACCCCGATTGGGTACGTTTTTCGCTCCAGTTCGCTAGCACGCTGAGTGTTTTGGGCAAATACAAAGGAATCGACACCACTAACACACCGAGCCATGCCATGGTGAAGCGATGATGTTCGCTCAGCCATAACCCTGCTAACGCGACAATGGTTAATACTGACCCGATAACAAACAGCTGATTTTCGTTAGACGTTTCCGGCGCTTGATAGAAACCGCCATGGGAAGAGAGGGGTTGTCGCACTCGCTGTTTAAAGTGTTGCCAACACGCGACAAGCGTTGCGGCTAGCGTGAGTAGCAGTGCCTGCACTAACCATTGCCACTGCCATGTGCCGGGAAGCAGTGTTGCACCATAAAGTTGCTCAAGCGTTATTGCGACGGTGGGATGTAGCCAATGGCTGAGTTGAATGCCGAGAATGAAACCAAGCGACGCGCCCTGTGTGACTAAAACAGTCAGCTCGACTAACAGAGCTGAAAATACGATGCTTGGCGCAATCCCAGCTTGTTGAATTTGTACCAACAGCCGATTACGTTTCAGCAAACTGTACTTCACACCGTTGTAAGCGATGAACAGGCCAACCAAAAACGCCAACAGACTCATGGCGGTGAGGTTAAGGTGAAAGCTATCGGTAATTGAACCGAGATCCGTGCTTTGGTTGTTGGATATCCATTGCCCTTGCTCGCCAATAAGGCTTTGCCATTTATCCTGAGCATTGCTGTTAGTGTCGCTCTTAGTGTCAAAAATAGCGATGTAGCTCAGTTGCCCTTGTTTGTTAAGCAGTTGCTGAGCGAACCCAATATCCATCAACATTCGGCTACCTAGCTGCCATTCATCTGGTAGCACTACCACTTGAGTGAGCACTTCATCCAAAGTGAGTGTGTCTACTCCTCCCAAGTTCTGGTGTTGCGACTGGCTCATCATCACAATGGGTTCACCCGCTAAGAGTTGCGGCAAAGGTAAGGCATTGTCGAACAGGGAAATGTTTGGTTCTTTGGTTTGAGTGTTGCTTTGTTCGTCGATGCGAGCGTGACGAGATCTTGAAGTGAGGGCGGCGATCAACTCACTGCCTTGAACTGACCAACGTCGACCTTGCTCGTCTCTTACTCGCCCTTCAATAACAGGTAGCGCTGCGCTTAATCCACTTTGTCTTAAGCTGAAGTAGAGCGATTCCGGCAAATAGTTTTGCCCTGCTGGTGGAATGATAAGGTTCTGCGCTTGAGCGCTAAGTTGCTCGGTCGATTCTGCATAACTGCGCTTGGCATTGAGGTTGATGGCTTGCACTGCGACAAACAAGGTGACCGCTAACACAATGCCGATCAGAATCGCTGCGGCTTGCAATGGTGATTGACGATAGTGCGCCGCGAATAGATTCAGAGTCAGTTTGGTATGGGTGAGCTGGTTCTGAGCAAAGCCAGTTTGCTTCATTGAATGACTCACAACGTTGCTGCTCTTGGGGTTAGATCTACGTTCCTTAAACAACCATCGTCTAACACCAATTTTGTCTGCATAAAGCTGGCGCATTCTGGGCTGTGCGTAACCAAAAGCACGGCAGTGTTGCCTTGTGTAGTGATTTCACTCAGCAGCTTCATTACCTCAATGCCTGCTTTGTGGTCGAGGTTGCCTGTGGGTTCGTCGGCAAGCAATAGTTTGGGTTTATGGGCTAGCGCGCGCGCTATTGCGACTCGTTGTTGCTGACCGCCAGAGAGGGCGGATACGTGTCTTTCGAGTAACTCGTTGATACCCAATGCATCAACTAAATAATCGCACCAGTCGCTCCATTTTTGTTGATTCAAATGGAGCGGGAAGGCGATGTTTTGTTTTACGTTGAGTGGGGTTAGTAAGTTGAACTGTTGAAAGATCACGCCTAGTTTTTGATGGCGGAATCGGCTCCACTGTGGATCTCTCCAATCTGATGTGTTCTCGTTATCGAGCCACAACTCGCCACCAGTTAGAGGTTCAAAGCCCGCGATTAGGTTGAGTAAAGTACTCTTTCCACTGCCACTCGCCCCTGTTAAAGCCACGCTTGCGCTTGTCGCCAAAGCGAAGTCGACATTTTCCAGCACGTGATGGGTATCGTTGCCATCAACAAAGCTTTTGCTGGCATGTGTAAGTGTGACAATTGGGCTTTCCATTTCCTTTCCTTATAACCAAAACTTACCATCAAAAGGTGTCGTTACTTGTGGCAATTATTGAAGCGACAAGCTCTATAAAACTGTAGACAACAATTTCAAACAATAGAGCGATTTATATCGAATTATTAATAACTTGTACTGCAAAAAGAGGGGAATAGATCAGTGTGAGATGGAATACAGGTGTAAGTGGGAGCTTAGAGTCACCTAGGAGGCTTTTGGGGCTGTTTATAGATAATAAATATCTATGTTAAAAATTGTCCCAATTCCAATTCGTTTTAAAAGAAAACGCCCCCGATTGGTTGAAGCCAATCAGGGTTAGTAAGGCCCAAGAAAATCTAGTTACTTGGACTTTATTGCGAGGATTAATTTTGCTAAGGCACCTAACAAAGCAGCGATAGCGAAAACCAATTCAGGGTTATTCATATTATTACCTATAAAGAAGCTCTCGCCTTATGTGAGAGATTCTTCGTATTATCAACATGCATGTGGTGGAAGGCAAGATAAAGAAATGGGGCTACCTGTGGATAACTATCTGATTTATTAGGTTTTACTAAAAGGGGGGGAGGCGGTGTAGCCTTCAAGTTGCAAAGTACTTGCTTACAATAGTAATGAGTGTGTCAAAGAGTCTGCTTTTACTTCTATTTTTCAACGTCACTTAATATGGATCGTACTCAACTTTCCGTAATCAACGACCTAACCACGCTCCAAGCGTTGTTAAGTCGTTATTGGTTGAGGTCAGGGGTTAATTGAGCGCTTCAATCAGAGTGATTTCGCGTTTGATTTGCTTACTCTCTTGCTCAGTCGCCTGCGCCAGTTTCTTTTCGCGTGTGGTTATGGCTGCTTGTTTGGCTTCGTCAGATTTGAACATCAGTTCTTTTACGTTGATAGAAGCGATGTTTGTGTAGCGGCCATCGTCACTGGTTGGGATTGATATGGTTTTATCATTAATCAATGATTTTACGATCTCACGCTGTTCATTGTAACGACTCTCTAAACCAGAAAGTGCCCATCGTTGTTGAGGCTTACCCTCATACTGGCCGTTCTTTTCTTCTTTAAGATACTTGATAGTCATGTTACGAATCGTGCCTGCTTCTTCTCCATACTCTGCTTCCGTATCAAAGAGTACAGGGAATGATTCACCTTCTAGCACGCCGCCTTTCTTGGTTAGATGACCCATTCGATAGCTATTCATACCAATACGGATCTCTGTTTGATCAGTAACCGGTGTGCCATCAGCAAACGCGAGGTTGGTGATGCGGGTACCTGCAGGTTGAGTGAGGTCGATGGTATAAGTCACGCCCGCGAAGAAGTCATTGGTCGAATATTTTGAAGCTCTACGTTCAGGGTTAAAGCTGTAGGTCACATCGCCAGGTTGTACTGAGTTGAAGTAGCCTGCAGACCATTCCATGTAGGTTCTTAACTCTTTGCCTGTCATCTGATAGACAGTGATTTCGCCACCTGCGTATTGGTAGTTGTACGCGATGTCTTTGGCTTTGATTGGGCCAACATCGAGCTCTGCATTGTCGTTGTCTATTTGAAGTGCAATGACATTGGCTTTGGGTGCATAGAAGAAGCTCGCTTCTTGGAATAGCGCACTGATGCCTGTGTCTTGAACATGGACTTGAGGGATACCGCGGATTTCGTTTTCTGGGACTAAATCAACGCCGGTAAGTTGAGCGACAGGTCTGTTCGCCATTTCTCGGAGTTGTTTGTGGTAAGGCTGGTATAACTCGTCCATATTCTCATCAGAGTCGATACCTTTAATTTTATAGGTGAAGCTGTCTTTGTTGACGAGAGTGAATGTGCCATCGCGCTCTTCAAATTGAAGATCGATACGAGATAGGGCGCGGCCATATCTGTCGGGTTCAGTAATAATAACGCCATTTACAACGGCTTTATCGATGCGAGTGTGCATGTGGCCAGCGACGATGGCATCAAGCTCTGGGTTTGCATTGGCAATGTCGGTGACACCGGTGTCGGCAATGTCATTCTCGTTCTCAATTCCCATATGGGCAACCAATATGATGGCATCCACTTTATCATCAATCTCTTTGACGATTTTCTTCACTTCCAAGGTTGGATTAGTGAAAGTGACGCCTTCTAAACGGTTGGTACCTTGCGCAAAGACCTCCGTCATTGGGGTATCCATTCCGATCACGCCGATCTTAATGCTACCGCGTTCTAGGATGGTGTAACCAGGCAGGAATGGGTTTCCGTTTTTGTTCTTGATGTTGCCACCGAGAGACTGCCCTTTAAATTGGGTAACGGCCCTGTTGAGGGTTTTGAGGCCAAAGTCGAATTCGTGGTTACCTAAAACCCACACATCGTATTTCATGTGATTAAAGCCAAGCATCATTGGATCAACGGGCTCGTCTTTGAAGGTTTCTACGAAGTTGCCTTGGATGGTATCGCCAGCGTCGACAAGGATAATGTTAGATTGCTCTTTGCGGATCTCACCAACTTTGGTCGCGATTTGGCTCAAGCTACCACGAGTGTTGAGTTTATCTGCCGCGTAATCCCATGCCATAAAATGACCGTGGATATCTGAAGTACCCAGTATCGTGACATCGTGTATATCGCCATCAGCTGCAAAGGTGGGAAAGGCTAGAGAGAGTAGGATGGCGCTTGATAGTATGTGTCTTTTCATAAGTATGTTCACATCGTGGTTTTAAGTATGACGCTACCATATAGAATCGAGGTTATCTTATGGGTGATCAGTATCATATTTCTAATGATATAACTAATTGATGTTTCAAATAAATGTGATTCATGACCATCTCGTAACCACTTAAGTTATGGAGAAATGCACCACAACTCTTCGCTATCTTTTCAATCTTCGATTTCTTTAATCAAACTTCCTAAGCGATGGTGTATTAACAAGCACGCTTGTAAGCTGTTGAACGTCTTGCCTGTTGAAATAAACAAGGTATATATCGTCCAACTCTCACTTACTGTGGCAGTAAGATGATCTTGCCCTCTAGGCGTGTGGTTTTCGATTCAATGAGATCAATCGCGGTTTGCACTTCATCGAATGGTAGATAGCGGTCAACGTCGAGCTGAATGTCGTTTGTGATGAAGTGATCTAGCATGGTCGTGAACTTATCACGGCGAACATCTTTACCTTCTGCTTCCTCCCAATAACGCAAGAAGAAGGTGCTGAAATCGATGTGTTGGTTTTTCGCGTACTCAAAGAAGCGTGGCTCGTAAAAATCCAACGACAGCGTCCCATAGTTGATAAAGCGCCCGTTGTTGCCAAGGGTGTGAACAAGATCGGTTCCGGGTGAGCCGCCAATCGCATCAAAGGCAACGGTTGGCATAGGCAAGCCTAATGCCTTAATTTGAGAAACTAGATCAGCGTTCGCATCTATCACCCAACAGGAAGTGGCAGGGTATTGTGTCTGCTGTGATGTAACGACAATGATGTTGAAGCCGAGTGATGCTGATAACTGGGAGAAGATCTTACCGATGGCTGAACTGCCCGCGTTGATGATCAACACATCCTCTTGGGTCAGCTTGGCTATTTCTGTCGTTAGCACCCATGCGGTTAGCGCATTAATGTACAACTGACAGGCGTAGCCATTGTCTAAATGTTGAGGAATTTGGAACAGATCATCTGGTGATACATCGACATAGTTCTGCCATGTTCCACTGGTTGCCACAAGCACTCGTTGATTCACTATAAACTTAGCACTGCTGGATTCTACAATCCTTCCTACCGCTTCAAATCCCGGTACTCTCGGCGGCTGATGGCTATGTTTGTATTGGCCCACACCATAAATCGACAACAGATCACTAGGGTTGATGTTAGTCGCTTCAATTTGTACGCGAACTTTATCTTTGTCTAGTACCCCTAAAGCGACATGTTCTAACTTGAGAGATTCTTTTGGCTGACCGAAACGGAACTGGCTAATTCGGGTATTTTGCTTAGTGTCAGTCATAGTTTGGGCACCTTTATGGATTATGAGTACTGCATTGATTTTAAGTGTAGCGTGTTCATAAACAACCTTGGGTCGCTAATATTGCTTAACATAGCTGGCGTCGGTAAACAGTCGTCATCAACGTAGTCGACATAGTCTGCCGCCGAATCGAAGATCAAAATATCCAAAGCCAAACGATCCAAGCCATATCGGCCTCGGTGGATCATATCCGCTGAAAACACCAATAAGTCACCTGCGGCTAACGGTATCTGCTTACCACCAGAGATGTCATCGCTGCTCACTTTGCCGTTTTCTTCTTGGCGAACATTGTACTCTTCTTCGTTATCCCAACGTTTGTGCGTGCCGGGGATAAGTTCCATGCCGGGCTCATCAAAAAGGGGCACTCGCAGATGCAATACTTGGGTTTCCATGATGACTTTCATCTGGTCATCAATGTCGTAGTCGTATTGACAGTCACGATGCCAGAAGTCTTTTTGCTGCGGGTTTACTGGGTTGAAGAACAGCTGTGTATTCATGAATGCCGGCTTGTTCGGAATCACCGCATCAACCACATCCATCACTTGTTTCGAGCTTATGAAGTCGAAAAGCACGCTTCTATCGTCGGCAGGCAAATACTCGCTTCCCGTAATTAAAGACGAGTTAAATGCTTCTTCTTTATAGAATTCTTCGTTGTCTGCTTTCCATGATTCATGAAATTTCAGCACGACTTTTCTAAGCGATGCAATTTGAGCTTCATTGAAATAATTTCTGATAACAAAGTAACCATGTTCGTCGTAACGGTCACTTAATTGTTGGCTGTTTTCTACCACTGACTACCTTCGTTCATTCTTTGCTGTATAATAACTAAGGTCAACAGCCCTAGAGATTTCTTGGGCGCATAATGCCAGACAGTCGTCATTCAACCAAGTAACGAGTGCAGAAGCCTGTAGATTCAGTGATGCGATAAAACTCTATGGGGGCGAGTGTTACATGCCTATCCATATCATGGACTCATGCGATAAAAATCTCCGCATATGTGATCTACCCCCTTTTTTTATAAAATAAAAAGATTCACATGGTGAATGTTTTTGTGGTTTGCATGATTATTGACCATGTTGAAATTTGGTTGCGTATGGAAGATAGAAAATCATGGATGGTTTTTCGCTGGATATGAGAACACTTAATTTTATTATTATTTTGTTCTCTTTCATTTACTGTATTGGCTTGTTGTTATTTCAATTCACTCAACAGTCCATTAAAGGGCTTTCAATCTTTTCCATTTCAATATTTGTTATCGGAACTGGGCCGTTGATGTTGAGCCTAAGAGGGGAGTTCCCTGATTGGGTCACCGTTATTGGTGCCAATATGGTCATTGCGCTTGGTTTTCATCTCGCCTTGTATAGCTTATGTCTGTTTCGAGAATACTCTCTCAAATGCACCTACCTCAGTAGTCTAATGATGTTGGCTCTTTTGCCATGTTTTATTTACTTCACGTTCTATGAGCCTTCCATAAAGGCTCGAATTATCCTCATTAGTTTATATCTGGCTTTTGTGACTCTTTGCACTGCCTTTGCGGTATTAAAGGGCCGGCGTGATGACTTGACTCTAGGTATTCGGATGATGGCCTTGTCATTTACGATATATGGCGGGTTTATGGTTTTTCGAGTTGTGGTGACACTATTTTCCGCTGAGCTCCAGGATTTCATGGCGGCCACTCTCATTCATCAACTTGCCTTTTTAGTGAGCATCGTTCTTATTGTGTCGATGAGCTTTACAATGCTTTGGCTGATTAACGCAAGGTTGCTTAGTTCTATTCACGAGCTGTCCTACAGCGATCCTCTAACGGTACTGGGAAACCGCAGAGCATTAGATGAGATGGTTCCAGTTATCATGAAGCAGGCGGAAACTGCACCTGTTAGTGCCATTATGATGGATATTGATAATTTTAAGTCGATCAATGACCAACACGGACACATTGTAGGTGACCTCGTGATCAAGTCTTTTGCTGAAATGGTTCAAAGTGCAATCAAAACATCGCCAACAGCCAGTGCGTTTCGTTTTGGCGGAGACGAGATAATGATTTTATTGCCCAATGTTAATTTCCTACAAGCACAGGCTATTGCTTGTAAGCTGCGATTATCTATTTCAGAGATCTCAGCCGTGCAAGGGAATGAGATGTTTCTGACGTCGAGTTTCGGTGTCGCTCAGCTTCACCCACATGAGAATTGGGATGGGTTTATTAGTCGAGCCGACAAAGCGTTATATCAAGCGAAAACAAACGGTCGCAATATGACTTCAATTTGTCCTAGTCATATTAACGAGATCGTCACTGCCACATCACCAATACCGCTGCAATAGAGAGTAAGATGAGTGCAAGAATGTCTTTGCGTGCGATGCTTTGTCCTAACCAGAAGTAGGATATCAACACCATGAAGATCACTTCGACTTGCCCAAGCGTCTTTACGTACGGAACGGCTTGAAGTGACATTGCGCTAAACCAACCCAGAGAACCAATCACACTCGCTAGGCTTGTCATGACGACCAGTTTCGACTTCTTGAATATCAGGCGCAGCGTGTCGCGTTCCTTGAAGAAAAGATACGTGCAGATAATGCATGTCTGAAGGGAAATGACGAGGAACAGCACCCAAGCAGCGCTATGAGGGAAGGGCAACCCTATGCTCAAACTTGCTTCCCGTACCCAAAGAGACGTTAAAGCAAAGGCGGTGCTACAAGCCATACCTAATAAGAACACTCTCGGGGACAAGCTTCGCCAACCAGAAGCACTACTCATGATTAACACGCCTAAAGTACCAATAAGTACGCCAACCCAACCTGTCATTGTTAATGCGGTGCCAAAAAACAACACGGAGAGCACTGCAGAAACGGGAGCTTCACACTTGGCTAATCCTGCGCCTATCGCATAGTTTTCTAGCTTAAATAACATCACCATTAAGCCGGTCGCGAGGATCTGCATAATGGCTGCTGCAATAATGTAGAAAACAAACTCACCCGAAAAATCCGGTGCGGATACGGGCTGCCATTGATAGAGGGCGCAGAGGTAAATAAGGGCGATAGGGCTAGCCCAAATAAATCGCGCTAACGTTACGCCAGCCACGCTCATGGTGCCACTTAATTTACTTTGAAAGGCATTGCGCCAAGATTGGCTAAAGGCGGCAAGGAGAGTAAAGGCTATCCAACTAAAAGACATGACGCGTCCATGTGTTATGTAATTTGGTGGTGATACTAACAAAAAATCACTTGATAAGAAGTGTCATTATCTGTTTATAGCCACAGGCTCACCTTGATTCTCTATTCGGCAGTAGAGATATCTTCAACAGTTCGATGCTTTCTTCAGAAGATCGGCTGTTTCTTGTTTTTGAAATAGAACAGCGCGCTGATCGAAATGAACAGTAAGGTGAAGTAATAGAAAAACGAAGACAGTGAGGCCAAGAAGGCAAGGTTCTGTTCTATTTCTTGTTCGGTGAAGCCCTGAGACACCAACTTATAGTAGTAAGCGTACAAGATCCCGATCAGCCCGTATCCGAGGTTAAACATTAAACCTTTGAAACTAAGAACGGTGGCTCGGTTGTGCGATTCGGTCTTTTTATTCAGGTGGTAGCTGATGAAAATGTTCATCGTCATGATGATAAAGATTAACACCAACGCCGGAATGACCCCGTAAATCGACCAACCTAAACTGATCCAGTAATAAGTCGCCATGCTTGCTAAACCCATGACCACAATGAAGGTTTTAGGCTCAATACTCTCTGCTAATCTTCGGCTTTGTCCTGCCAATATAATCTTAAGCAAACTTATACCCGCACCAATAAAACCAAAGTAGATAATTGGAATATCAATCGCCAGATAGTATTGGCTGTTCATGGTCAGGAACATGCGTGAGGTGTGTTCGAATAGGCTGTAGTAGAGCAAGATGAACAGCACGTAAGGTGTAGCGAATACCCATTTACCTGCATCGATCGTCAATTTAAGACTTGAGATGGTGGTTGCCAATTTGGTTTGGTCGCTTGGCATCAGCTTTTTCTCTTCGCGCATATTAATCGCGGCATAGATGGCGATCATCGCTACAAATAGGGTGGCGAACACAGGAATACGCATCAGGTCTTTAGTGCTTTCTGGTTCGGCTAGTCCAAGGAAATGAAAGATGTTCGTCATAAAGTTCACGTCGTACATCGCCGCACCAATCAGCGTGACAAAGATACCGACCGTTGAGGCGACACGAAGCTGGATTTGCAGCACTCGCGGCCACAACTCTTCATTACCTTGTTCTTTTAAGGTGTCGTAAGCCAATGCCTCGTCGGCGCCGCTGGCCAGTGCCATCGCTAAGCCACTGAGAATCCGGTTAATCAGAAAGACTATGAACACCAAGTCGGGGTTTCCGGTTGGCACTAAGGCGATCATTGCGATCTCAACAAACATCACAATCGAAGACAGCACCACCAGTTTCTTGCGGCCTAAGGTATCGGCGAATGCACCCGACGGTACTTCAGCAAGCACAATGGTGGCCGCCCAAACTACATTGAGCATCGCGAATTGAGACAGGGTTAACCCGTAATCTAAATAAAGTAGGGTGAATATAGGGTAGTAAAAACGCGCAAAGTAGCTGCTTCTAAACATTAAGAAGTAGCGGACATTGGGAATTTTAAGGATCTCTTTGAGCGTCATGATAATTTCAGTAATTTAGATAACACATTATTATGTATAACCCTTTTACTCTTTTAAATCATGAATTGTTGTCAAATCCCTACAATATCTGGTTTGGGTGATCTTCGAACTCATTGTTCATAGTGGGTTATAGGTTTCTCGTCTTCAAATCACTTTCCCCTATTCATTTAGTTTGTGGTGCCGTTTCACTTGTTCGACTGATTTTGGTGCAAGATCGAACTTCTACAACGTCGCTCTCGTATTTACATCTTATTGTATGATTTAATTATTGGTAATAACGATACGCAATGAATCCAATGTAATTGAGGAAGCGAGCATGATCTTAGAGTCATTCAGTCTGGAAGGTAAAGTAGCGATAGTGACGGGCTGTAACACGGGGCTTGGGCAAGGTATTGCATTAGGCCTAGCGGAAGCCGGTTGTAAGGTTGTCGGTGTTAACCGAACAGAGCCTGAAGAGACTATTGAGAAAATGAGTGCAGCAGGTCATTCGTTCCTAAACGTGAGTGCTGATCTTCTCGAGCAAGCGTGCATTCCAGGGGTTATAGAGCGCACTTTGGCTGAGTTTGGCCAAGTCGACATTCTCGTGAACAATGCAGGAATTATTCGCCGCCAAGATGCTATTGAGTTCTCAGAGCAAGATTGGGATGACGTAATGAACGTGAACACCAAGACGGTGTTCTTTATGTCTCAGGCTGTTGCAAAGCAATTTAAGGCTCAAGGTACTGGCGGAAAGATCATTAACATTGCATCGATGCTCTCATTCCAAGGTGGCATTCGAGTTCCTTCCTATACGGCTTCAAAAAGTGCTGTGATGGGCGTGACACGTGCGATGGCGAACGAATGGGCGCGCGATAATATCAACGTGAATGCGATAGCCCCCGGTTATATGGAAACGAACAATACTCAAGCTCTGCGTGAAGATGCTGAGCGTAATCAAGCGATTCTTGAGCGTATTCCGGCTGAACGTTGGGGTAAACCGCAAGATATCGCAGGTCCTTGTGTGTTCTTAGCCTCATCAGCATCGGATTACATTAATGGCTATACCATTGCTGTTGACGGTGGTTGGTTAGCACGCTAGTTGGTTTTTTATTCTAAATTTTGAGTTTGCAGCAATCTTGCAGGAGAAGATAAATGAAAATCGCTTTAATGATGGAAAACAGTCAGGCAGGTAAAAATGCCATGGTTGCAGCTGAGCTAGAGTCAGTGGCGGGTGGCATTGGTCACGATGTTTTCAACTTAGGTATGACCGACGAGAATGATCACCACTTAACGTATATCCACTTAGGTATCATGGCCAGTATTCTGATCAACTCAAAGGCTGTGGACTTTGTTGTGACGGGATGTGGAACAGGGCAAGGTGCTTTGATGTCACTGAACCTGCACCCGGGTGTGGTTTGTGGTTACTGCCTAGAGCCATCAGATGCTTTCTTGTTTAACCAAATCAACAACGGCAATGCTCTCGCTCTCGCTTTTGCTAAAGGCTTTGGCTGGGCAGGTGAACTCAACATTCGTTATATCTTTGAAAAAGCGTTCACAGGCGAGCGTGGTAATGGGTATCCACTAGAACGTGCAGAACCACAGCAACGTAATGCAGCAATTTTGAATGAAGTGAAAGCGGCGGTGGTAAAAGATAACTTTATTGATTCTCTGAGAGCTATCGCCCAAGATCTAGTGAAAACAGCGGTTGGCAGCGAGCGTTTCCAACAATGCTTCTTTGAGCATTGCCAAAACCAAGAAATCGCTGATTATGTTCGTTCACTTTTAGATTAATTAGAGCGTTTAGTTCTGATAGAGCCAGCCTTGTTCGGCTGGCTTTTTGATGAATAATTAAAGCAATGTAATGAGACAAACAGTAATCAACTGGCTAAATTGCGATTCGTGTTTTCCTGCATCTACTCTTCATCTTCGGTTTCTTTGGAAGCATTCGAGGCACAGCCTTTCTCTAGCCAGTTGTCCAGTACGTGTTGCAGTGCCTTCAAAGAGGTTGGCTTCTCTAGGCGACCATCCATCAGTTTGCTGATCATATCTAACTCGTGTTGTCCTGATTCGCCAGACAAAGCAATGATTGGCGTTTGAGGAGAGCGTGCCTTGATAATTTGGCTTGCGTCAAAACCATTCATTATCGGCATTTGTACGTCCATTAAGATCAAATCGACCTTGTGTGTTTTGAACAGTTCGACGGCATTCTCACCGTTTTTGGCTTGTAAGCTATTGACGCCAAGTCGACTCAAGTACATTTGAACAAGCGTGCGTTGTACTTCTTTATCATCGACGATCAGTACGGTTGGAGCCAAATGATTCCCTGGGGTTAGCGTGCTTGTTGGTTCTGAATTTTGCGTTGCCGCTTGGTTGTCTGGCTTAGCTTCAGCGTTGGTTTTGTTTTCAGTTGCAGTTTGATTACCTTTCCAATCATCGAAGTAAGGCGTACGAAGTGCGTCTGCTTTGGGGGCATTGGGTACCACCGGGAAGTACAGGTGGAACTCAGTAAACTCCCCAAGTTTAGAGTGGCACTCAACTCGGCCGCCAAATGAACGCATCACACGTTGGCAATAGCCAAGCCCTAGGCCGCTACCACCGCTTTTTTGGTAAGAGAAGAAGTCATCAAAGATCTTATGTGCAATGGCTTCGTCAATGCCAGGGCCGGTATCTCGGAATATCAGAACGTTCTCGTAAGGCCCTGTGTTGGTGCTGATCTCAATTTGGCTTTCTGGATAAGAATCAAAGTAATAGATTGCATTACGTATCAGGTTGAAAATAACGAAATTGAATAAGGTTTCATTGAGCTTTGCCACAAAATCAGCATGTTGTGGTAAACGAATTCGCTCAATGATCTTCTCGTTCTCAAAGCCATAATGGCTGACGGCTTGATCCACGGCCTTGTGGATAGAGGTCATGGTGATTGGTCCATGCTCGGGTGAGCTGTCACTGACTTCTCGCAAGATGATATCAATCAGCTGTCGACCACGTTGAATCGCAGCTTGGCCGTTCTCAATATCAAGTAAGATCTGTTTCGCTGGTGCTTGATTATCAATGTGCTGTTTTAGTAGTTCAAATTGTAATTGCACTTGAGCCAGTGGATTACGCATTTCATGAGCGATTGAGTTAGCAAGGGCACGACTTTGGCGGATGCGTCTATCGGCTTCGATAGTGCTTTGTACTCGAGTTAACAAGGTTTGCAGGGCAGAGATCTCTTCGTTAGAGAACATCTGATCGTTGCTCTTGTGTGACGATACTAACAAGTGCGTGACCGATTTCCCCTGGCCGAATAGAGGCATCACCAAAGCGGTATCGTTGGAGCTCATTTTGTCATACAGGGCTTTGATTGAGCGCTTGGCTGGTGCGGTGTAATCAAGCTCCTGAGACAACTCATCGAACACTAAAACGGACTTGTTAGTAGACAGATAATCTTCGTAGAAGGTTTCGTTGTAGTTGCTGTTAACTAGACGTAGCTTATCTTCTGGAATTTGCAGTAGGCTACCCAAACGACGCATTGCATCATCAATTGAAAGCTTGAAATCCTCTTCTAGCGCGAGGATCTGTTGTACTGGCGTTTTCTTGTTTCCGTAGATAAAGAAGGAGGCGTAGTGGCTTACGCGTTTGTAGAGAACATGCCAAGTGATGCCGATAATCGCACAGATTGGGATAGCAACGAGCCATTGACTGTCATCTGTCAGCGGGATAAATATCGCGCCAAAAGGTATCACCAAAATTGCACACACCAACAACGTATTTAAGCTCATGTACGCAAGGTATTTCACGCTATAGAAGCGAGAGGTCAGTAGAGCATAGCCAACGAACAACATCTCACTGATCGATAAGGCTGGTGGCAGCCAAGTGAGTGAGAAGTCACGCAAGAAGTAGGTCATACCTAGATGGATTGTCGCAGTAGACAGCATGAAGACTAAAATGCCGGCGATCATATAGTTGGTTTTGGCTAAGGTAAGCTTGCTGCTGTTGGCGCGCATGGCCACCAGGTTGAGTAGTGTTAGCACTACAAAGCTAATCATCCCAATAAAGAAGTACGGCGTATGCGGGCCAAACTCAATCACGAACTGGCTTGGGCCTGCAATGGTGACGTGTTCAACGGTTAACCCCGGACTTAAATTGATAAAGAAGGAGTAGACGGTCAGGGTGACGAAAATGGCTTGCTGCCACACATGAACCTTACCATTACGTTGTTCAGCGGCGAGTTTGCACGAGAAGTAATAGGCAAAGGCAAACGCAAAGAACGAGGCGAGGTTGGCAAACTTTGCGGCGAACACGGCGGCCGAGGCCCCAAGTTCCGGTAATAAGTCGGTATGGAAATAAGCGTTACTGCTGATCCACGCAACAATGCAGATCGAATACGCGATGTAAGGGGCATGGTGTGTCCCTGCGATCACTTCGTTCTTCTGTTTCAGGCGATAGCAGTAATAGAACAACCACATGACAACCACAGCCACGGTTGCAAGCAGTGTGATTGCTTTTGCATAGATGATCGCCTCTAGGCCGAAATCAAACATGTTCATCCTTTTTCACCGAGCTAGTTTTTCCTGCCGAGCGCGACTTTTCTAATGACTTTCTGCTTTCTCGCACTGCGCGTTTGTAGCTTCGAAAATCGACATTATTGAACGCTTTTACCATCATCTCAAAATTCCAGAATCCACGATAAATTGTCGTGCCATCGTCATTTAATTCGCAATATCCAGAATGGAAGTATGCATTGGAATCAATGGTTTGATAAAACTGAAGCATGAAAGGTTGCTCGATAATAGTGAAGCCAATCTTATAGCCTATTTGGTGTAACACACTCATCAGCTCTTTTTGAGAAAGGTAGAGGAAATAGAGCTTTTGTTGGGTATTGCCACTTACTGTCAGACGTAACACCTCACACAGGGCATATTTGTCGGACAATTGTAACTGGAATTGTTGGTCAAATTCTGGGAGAGAGTAACATTTTGACAGTGTAGGCGGTGTGAAAAGTTGTAACCCTGCGAGTTCATCGTAGCCGTAATTGGGTAAACAGTATTGCCATTGCTCATTGCTGAACGGCGGTGCGTAACTTAGCCAAGTGTCATTCTTAGACCAGTCTTGAATCAGCGCAGAGGAAACCAGTGTTGGAAAGGCTTCATCGACTGGATGCTTGAGCAGAATAAAATGCTTACCTGCCTGAGAAAGGTGTAATAAAGGCAGCATCTCAAACCATTTCTCGCCCTTGATGAACACCTCGAGATTGCTTAAAGCAATGGCATCGCTGATTGACATTCCTTGTGGGTGACTCGGTGTTTGTACCAAAAGTGGCTCATGTTCTATCTGTTCGATGATCGCACCGTAATAAGCACTGTCATTGATAGGGAGGTCGACATGAGAAATGGAGCTTGGATTTAATGGAGATTTTGCTTTGATCGCAGCAATTTCACACTCACACCAGAAATCTAGCCAATGCATATAGCACTGCCCTACAGCCTGCTCTAGAAGAGCAATCTCTGCAGATAGTGTATTTGGATAGCGCAGAATCAGATCGCGGTAGTCCATCACCTCAAACAATACAGAGTAGCTTTTGTTTTGATGCTCTGGGAAAAGCAATTCTAATTGGCTTCTACGATATTCAGTCACGCTTTGAAAAAGCTCAGTGCGCTCATGTGGCTGATAAGTGCTGATGACGAGCTCTATCAGCGCTCGCTGTTTTATTTCGATAGACAGACTGCTAGCCAACAGTGAGCCTAAAGACGACGTTAATTTCATGTTTAACCTAGCCTAGGTTTATATAATTATTTTTATTTGATCTGCACTATCTATAGGACACTGATTTTAGGTATGTGTTTGAAGTTACGTTACTTTGAGAGAGCCAATCGTAACTTTACTTGTGTCCATGGTGTGAGAAGTAAGTTGCATAATCGGGCGAGATTTTACTACTTGCACTCACCCTCAACAATAAAGATTTTCCATATTTGAATGAATTCAAAGATGAACAAAATACATTATTATCAACAACTTGTAGGGTTGGATCACAGTTTTAAAATCAGACATGATTAAGTCGAGCATAAACTTTTGGATTTATAAAATAATTTCAAATATCTATTTTTTGAACCAATATCATAATCCACATCAAGATGAGCTCATCTTATTAATCGTGATAGGAATGTTTTTGGTGTGAAGTATGTAATTATCTGATTAATTATGTCTGTATTATTACTCGCTTATTCTCTCGCTATTCATTTTAATGATTTAAATATCAGGTGGATAAAAGCAGAGCTCCAGTGCTCGTCTTGTTTTCCTGACAATCTCCTGTGTTTATAGAGTAGTTACACCATAATCTCTGATGAAGTGATGACATTCGAGGTTTAAGCTTGCCTGCATATGAAACATTATTGCGAGTAATCCCTCGTAAATGATTGAGGTAGAGAGAATTTATGAAGAACGTACGATTAACATCATTACTTGGAACAGCAACCTTGTTTAGTGTCGTGGCGTTAGCTGGGTGTAGTCAGAAATCAGAGGTACCAACTCAACCGCAAGAGAATGCGAACCCCATCTGCAGCACTAAAAACCTGACGGGTGGTTGGTCGAAAAGTGAGATAACACCAGAAGCCAAGCAAGCTTTAAACGCAGTTCTTAGCCAAATGAACACTTCAGCTGATCTCAAGCAGATCTTGAGTGTTCGAACTCAGGTTGTCGCGGGTTTGAATTACGCTATTGAGTTTGAAATGGATAATGGTGAAGTGTGGAACACCATCGTTTACCGTTCTCTACAAGGTGACATCGAAATGACGCAACCTGCACAGAAAGGTCTTCTGTGCTCATAATCTAGATGTGCCAGTGTCTTGTGAGATAGGCTGATAGCAAATAAAAATGGCTCCGTGTTGGGAGCCATTTTTGTTTTTAAGAAGACTGATTTGTTGAACGTTTTCAGTCGGCCAACTCGGGCTCAGCTAACTCCTGAACACAAGCACGGCTGATGTCTTCATCAATGTAGGCCATACCGAGTTTATTGAGGTAGTCCATGCGATCAGCAGTGCGAAGCTCGATGTCGGGGCCTGCAATGTTATTGGCTTGATAAATTTCAGTGAGGTGAGACATGAATTGCTCGCCCACACTCATCATCAATAGACTCATTGCTCCTACGTCCGGTCTTACTTTGGCACGTTGCTTTTCAGATAAGTTTACCGCTAATACGATAGGCTGTTCTTCACCTTCGAAGCGAACGCCTCGCTCACGAACGGTTTGTTGAGCCCAGTAATATGCCAGTTCTTTGCTCTGGGTGAGAAACACTGGCTCAACCGATTCGGTGTAGTTGTTGCCGATGGTTGCCATAGTTTTTGAAGCTGCTTCGTTGAGCGCTTTGTCTCCAGAACGTTTTAAACCTTGGCCTTGAATCGAAGCCAATAAAGCTGAAGATGTGCCGTGATACCAAGTATCACCCGTCGCGAAACCATTCTCTGATAACAGTGTTTTTGCATCTTGTAGGTGTGTAGGTATTGAAGTCATAGGCACTCTCAACAAATAGGAATCTGAACAAATATGTATACAGTTAGCTTAAACAGAAGTTGTTCGGTTAACCGTGGTGTGGAACACAAATCTGAGGCTTTGAGATAAAGCTGGCAGTACAAGCTTTATCTCAAAGCCTTCCCCCGGATCTTACCTAAGTAAGAGAGAAGGACGGGGGAGGCTTTAGCGTTAGCGGTTAATCAAATTGATTAGACGTATTCGCTTCACCCGCGGCTTTTAGTGCATTCTCACCCGCGAAGTATTCTTTGTGATCATCACCGATGTCTGAACCAGACATGTTTTGGTGTTTAACACAAGCGATGCCTTGGCGTATCTCTTTGCGCTGAACATTTGCAACATAGCCCAGCATGCCTTGGTCACCGAAGTATTCTTTTGCAAGGTTGTCGGTTGACAGCGCTGCAGTGTGGTAAGTCGGTAGAGTAATCAAGTGATGGAAGATACCCGCTTCACGAGATGCATCCGCTTGGAATGTGCGAATCTTGTCATCAGCTCGTTTAGACAATTCAGTTTCGTCATATTCAGCACTCATTAGGCTAGCACGGTCGTAAGCTGAAACATCTTTACCTTCTGCTACCATCGCATCGTATGCTTGTTGGCGGAAGTTTAGCGTCCAGTTGAATGATGGAGAGTTGTTGTAAACCAGCTTCGCATTAGGGTGAACTTCACGTACGCCGTCCATCATCTCTTTGATTTGACCGATGTGTGGCTTCTCAGTCTCAATCCATAGTAGGTCAGCACCCGCGTTGATTGCTTCAATACAGTCGAATACACAACGGTCTTCACCAGTACCTTGGCGGAATTGGTATAAGCCTGAAGGTAGACGCTTAGGTCGAACTAGCTTGCCGTCACGGTTAAAGCAAACGTCGCCTTCTGCCATATCTGCAACATCGATCTCTTCAACATCTAGGTATGAGTTGTAGATATCACCTTGGTCGCCCGGCTCTTTCACTACTGCGATTTCTTTTGTTAGGCCAGCACCTTGAGAATCGGTACGAGCAACAATAACGCCGTTGTCGATGCCTAGTTCAAGGAAAGCGTAACGAAGTGCGCGAAGTTTTGCGTGGAAGTCAGCGTGTGGAACCGTTACTTTGCCGTCTTGGTGACCACATTGCTTCTCATCGGCAACTTGGTTTTCAATTTGTAGACAACATGCGCCTGCTTCAATCATCTGCTTAGCCATTAGGTAGGTCGCTTCTGCGTTACCAAAACCTGCATCGATATCGGCGATGATTGGCACCACGTGTGTTACGTGATTGTCGATTTTGTCTTGGATAAGGTCTTGTTGGTTAACGTCGCCCGCTTCACGTGCAGCGTCTAGCTCACGGAATAAACCACCCAGTTCACGAGCATCGGCTTGGCGCAGGAATGTGTATAGTTCTTCTACTAGGCCTGCAACCGATGTTTTCTCATGCATTGATTGGTCTGGAAGTGGACCAAAGTCAGAGCGAAGTGCAGCAACCATCCAACCAGAAAGGTATAGGTAACGACGGTCAGTCTTGCCATCAAAGTGCTTCTTAATAGAAATCAGCTTTTGTTGGCCGATGAAACCATGCCAGCAACCCAGAGACTGAGTGTATTGAGAGCTGTCTTCGTCGTAAGCCGCCATGTCTGCACGCATGATATCTGCCGTGTATTGCGCAATATCCAGACCTGTTTTGAATTTGTTTTGAGCTCGCATACGAGCAGCAGATTCAGGGTTAATTGCATCCCATGGAGCACCAGCAGCGCTTTTTGCAACTTCAATCATTTCGATATCTTGTGTAATTTGCGACATAACTATTCCTTAGTTTCACGTGGGGTATGGTTGCCAAATTGGCTTGGATTAAAACTTTGCTATGGACAAAGAATAACCACGCATGTGATAATTTTGTTAATTTATAGTTATTATATTCGGTATTTTTCTTATGAATATTGCTCGTATAGACCTTAATTTGCTTGTGTATTTAGACATGTTGCTACGTGAAAGAAACGTTACACGAGCAGCAAATCAATTGGGTATTACTCAACCAGCCATGAGTAATGGCCTTCGCCGATTGCGTGATCTGTTTGAAGACCCGCTATTAGTGAGAACAAGTGAAGGGATGATACCGACCGAACGCGCGCACAAGTTGCAGCCACTGATTCGAAACATCTTGGCGAATGTAGAGAAGACACTGCAGCCGACCACAGAGTTTAATGCAGAAGACAGTGAACGCGTGTTTCGTATCATGGCGAGTGACTATGCAGAGTCGACCATTATTCAGCCGCTATTGAAAAAACTGAGCGAGATAGCACCGAAAATACGACTGGATATAATGACGCCAAGTGATGTGAGCTATCAGGATGTAGAGCAAGGTACCGTTGATATAATTATCAACCGATTTGACGATATTCCTCAGTCGTTTCACCAGATGAGCCTTTGGCACGACGGGTTTTCTTGCCTCTTTAGTTGTGACAACCCGATAGCCGACAATTTCGATATTTTGTCTTATTTAAAGGCGCAACATATTTGGGTAAGTAAGACTGGTATGGGAACGGGAGTCGGGATAAACCCAAGCGAAGCACAAAAGCTTGGTTGGATAGATGAAGCACTAATGCGCATTGGTAAAACCCGTAACATCACGGTGTTTACGCGACACTACTTGTCGGCGATTCTCTTCGCACAACAGAAGAACCTGATCCTGACTATTCCTACCAAAGCCGCTCAACTGCAGCGCAATAACCCTAGATTGTTGATCAAGCCTGCGCCATTTGCGATTGAACCCTTTGAGGTGAAGATGGCGTGGAGTCCATTGTTACAAACCAATCCAGACCACCAGTGGATGCGTCGTTTGATTAAAAGTGTCGCTAACGAAATCGAGAGTGGAGTAACGGAATAACACAGTTTTTAGGGTATTTTTTATATGAATATCCAATATAACCGGCATAAATTAGCTAAATTCATGTCCGTTAAGTAAGTTTAAGTCAGTAAAGTAAATTTGAGCTAGTCACGAAAATTTATTGAGTAGCCATAAATTAGTTTGAGAGAGATTTTATGAGCAGTCGTATTCAACAGGGAAGCTTGAACATTGATAGCACCCTCTACCAATTAATTAATGAGCAGGTGATTCCTGGAACAGGCATTGTCGCTGAAGACTTTTGGCAATCATTTGCAACCATCCTTGAAGATTTGGCTCCAAAAAATCGCGCATTGCTTATCAAGCGTGAAGATCTTCAACATCAAATTGACGTTTGGCACCAAGAGCGTGCTGGGCAAACGCTCGATCCTGTGGAGTACAAACAGTTCTTACAGCAGATCGGTTATTTGGTTCCTGAAGGCGATGACTTTCAAGTGACGACAGCGAGCGTAGAACCTGAGATCGCAACACAAGCAGGGCCGCAGCTTGTGGTGCCAATCATGAACGCACGCTTTGCACTTAACGCAGCCAATGCGCGTTGGGGCAGTCTATATGATGCGCTCTACGGAACGGACGTGATCAGTGAAAGTGATGGCGCGGAAAAGGGCGGAAGCTTTAACCCTGCTCGTGGCGCTAAAGTAGTGACTTATGCTCGTGAGTTCCTTGATGACGCAGCGCCATTAAACGGTGTCTCTCATAAAGACGTGACCAAATACAGCATCAGTAACGCTAGCATCGGCAATAAGCTCATAGCGACACTCGATAACGGCGAAGAAGTCACTCTCATTGATAGCGACCAGTTCATTGGCTATCAAGGTGACGCAAGTTCCCCTTCGTGCATTCTTCTTAAACACAATAATCTGCACATCGAAATTCAAATTGACCCGAGCGCACCGATTGGTAGCGTTGATGTTGCTGGTATTAAAGATGTATTAGTCGAAGCTGCCTTGACGACCATTATGGATTGTGAAGACTCGGTTGCTGCGGTTGATGGTGAAGATAAAGCGCTTGCCTATAGCAACTGGTTAGGTTTGATGAAAGGTGACCTGAAAGAGTCGCTAGAGAAAAACGGCAAAACCATCGTTCGTAGTTTGAATCCAGATCGCCAATACACCAGTGTCACTGGCGGTGAGATCTCGCTCAAAGGCCGCAGCATGTTATTTATACGTAACGTGGGTCACCTAATGACCAACCCTGCGATCATTGACGCCGAAGGTAATGAAGTACCTGAAGGCATTATGGATGGTATGATCACCTCGCTAATCGCGATACATGATTTAAAAGGCAATAGCGCTTACCAAAACTCGACCGCAAACAGTATCAACATTGTAAAACCTAAGATGCATGGCCCTGAAGAAGTGGCGTTTACCAATGAGTTGTTTGGTCGCATTGAAGATGCTTTAGGTTTAGACCGCTACACCATCAAAGTTGGCATTATGGATGAAGAGCGTCGTACTTCGGTCAACCTGAAAGAATGTATTCGTGCGGCTAAAGATCGTGTTGTGTTCATTAATACCGGTTTCTTAGACCGAACGGGTGATGAGATTCACACGAGTATGGAAGCTGGGCCATTTGCGCCTAAAACACAGCTGAAAACCATGACTTGGATTGGCGCATACGAAGATCAAAACGTTGATCTTGGCCTAGCTTGTGGCCTGCAAGGTAAAGCTCAAATCGGTAAAGGTATGTGGCCAGAGCCAGATAATATGGCGAAGATGATGGACGCGAAAATCGGACACCCACAAGCTGGCGCGAATACGGCTTGGGTACCTTCTCCAACTGCTGCGACTTTGCATGCTCTGCACTATCACAAAGTGAGTGTACCAAGCCGCCAGAAAGAGCTTCGTGAGCGAGTGAGAGCCAATGTAGACGATATCCTTACTATTCCGCTATTAGGTAATCAAAAGCTAACAGCTCAAGATATCCAAAACGAATTGGATAACAACACGCAAGGTATTCTAGGTTACGTGGTTCGTTGGATTGACCAAGGCGTAGGGTGCTCTAAAGTACCTGATATTAACGATGTAGGTTTGATGGAAGATCGCGCAACATTGCGTATTTCAAGCCAACACATCGCTAACTGGTTACGTCACGGTATTTGCGATGAAGCCCAAGTAATGAAAACTATGAAGCGTATGGCAGCAGTGGTTGATGAGCAAAACGCTGGCGACCCTAGCTACCGTAATATGGCTCCTAACTTTGAAAACAGCATTGCATTTTCAGCAGCTTGTCAGTTGGTATTCGAAGGTTGCGCCCAACCAAGTGGTTACACAGAGCCAGTGCTACATGCGATGCGATTGAAGTTAAAAGCACTTGCATAAAACAAGGTTGCTAAATAGGCCACAGAACAAAATAGCAAAGTAACGTAACTGTGTTACGGAGTAGCTAAATAACAACGTCACTAAATAATAAAACCACTAAGAAAAGAAACACCCATTTAAACCGAGCCCAAGGTGCCGCGCTTTATAGCGCGGCTTTTTTTTGAGGGGTTATAGAAAGAGAATAGCTGAGTCAGTGAGGAAACTTAGTGACTACCAACCCTATTTTCAACCAAAGCAAAGATACTTAATATCCATATACTCATCGATGCCTTCCTTTGCGCCTTCACGGCCAATACCTGATTGCTTAACACCACCGAAAGGGGCGACTTCAGTCGAGATCATACCGTCATTAATGCCGACCATACCGTACTCAAGTGCCTCTGCTATGTTCCATACTCGATGAATGTTCTGACTGTAGAAGTACGACGCTAATCCATAAATGGTGTCATTTGCCATCTCAATAAGCTCTTCGTCTGTCTCGAATCGCATCACAGGAGCGACAGGACCAAAGATCTCTTGCTGAACAATGTCCATGCTGTGTTTTACATCTTTAAGAACAACGGGTTGAAGGAAGAGTCCATCAAGTTGTTGAAGTGGCGTCACAGGTGTCGCGCCTTGTTCAATAGCTCGGTTTATCAATCCTTGGATGTTTTGCTTAGCACCTTCATTGATAACAGGGCCAACCGTTACACCCTCATCTAAGCCGTTTCCAATTTTAAGCAGCTGTACCGCTTGGTCGAATTTAGCCACAAACTCATCGTGTACTTTACTGTGTACGTAGAAACGGTTTGCACAAACACAGGTTTGGCCTGCATTACGGAATTTTGAAGCCATTGCGCCTTGAACGGCCGCGTCGATGTCTGCATCGTCAAACACAATAAAAGGTGCGTTGCCGCCCAGTTCCATTGAAGTGCGCTTAATGCTTTTCGCAGCTTGAGCCATCAAGATACTGCCGACTCGGGTAGACCCAGTAAAAGAGATTTTTTTAATCAGTGGGTGTGAGGTGAAAAGACCACCCACTTGCTCTGGGCTTTCACCGAGTACGACTTGAAGTAGATCTTTAGGAATGCCCGCTTGATATGCCAGCTCAACCACAGCAAACGCAGACAGTGGTGTCTCGTCTGAGGGCTTCACAATAAAACTACAGCCAGCAGCAAGGGCAGGGGCGGCCTTACGAGTGATCATTGCAATCGGAAAGTTCCACGGCGTAATGGCACACGCGACCCCAATCGGCTGCTTGATTGTTACTAAGCGTTTGCCAGCGACTGTGCTAGGAATGGAGTCACCGTAAGTGCGCTTGGCTTCTTCGGCGAACCACTCAATGAAACTCGCGCCATACACCACTTCGCCCGTCGCTTCTGCTAACGGCTTACCTTGTTCGATGGTCATTAGGCGAGCAAGATCTTCTTTGTTTTCAAGGATCAGTTGATGCCAACCACTTAGCAATGCAGCACGGGATTTAGCGGGAATTTTTGCCCACTCTTTCTGCGCAACATGAGCGCGTTCGATAGCGCTCTCTAACTCTGCCTCAGATGAGATTGGTGCATGCCCAATAAGCTCACCCGTTGCTGGGTTTGTGACTGCAACTGCGTTGTTCGCTTCTGTCACCATAAAAGAGAGTAAGTGCTGGTTCTTAATGTTTAGCATCGTGATTCCTTTGTTGTGATTACTTTAGACGTGTTGCTTATGTGCGGGTTGGCGAGTGTTCAAATGACTTCGACCAAATGTTCATTGGTCGAAGGGCATGGATGTTAAGTCGCTAATCTTGGTTATTCTCTGAGATAAATCTTCTCACTAGCCCCAGTTATCAGACTCTATCTTCGCGAGCGCTTTGGCTGCTTTTTGAAGAGCTGGCAGAAACTTGATCGCTTCGTCTGGTTTTACTCGAATCACTGGAGCTTGTATCGCTAGGCCTAGGTTTGATTGACCTGTTGGTGAGGGTATCAGCACAGCGATACAGACTAAGCCTGGCAAAAACTCTTCATCATCAATAGCAAAACCTTGGATTTTCGCTTCTTCGATGTCTTTCTCTAGAGTCGAATAGTCGGTAATCGTGTTCACGGTGTATTGAGTCAGCGGCACGTTTTCAATTAATCGTCTGCGCTGCGACTTAGACATGTGTGCCAAAAACAGTTTACCTGTCGCTGAGCAGTGAACAGGAACGCGAGAGCCGGGGTGCAGGTGGAAGCGAAGTGGCGCTTCGGTCTCTGCGCGATCAAGGTAGATGATCTCACCGCTCGATAGTGCGGTTAGGTTGCAGCTCTCGCCGACTTCTGCTCGAAGGTTTTCAAGAATTGTGCGTCTTGCGCTGTGCATGGTGCTGTTGAACAGTAGGTTTTCAGCCAACTTTCTGAGTCGAATACCTGAGCTGTAGTGCTTTTCGTCGCCATCTCTTTGAATGATGCCCGCCGCTTCTAACTGTTGAAGCATTCGGTGCAGCGTGGGTTTTGGCAATCCGGTCTCTTCGACTAAACCTTGCAGAGAAATAAACTCGTCTTTTTGCGCTATCACCTCTAATAGTGCAAAAAGTCGGAGGGTCGGTGTATCCCCTTGAACTTGCGGTGTTTCTGTTTGCATACAGTGATTCATCCTTGCGATATGTCTATGCCTAAGAGTGTACATACCAAATCATTATTCTTCAATTATCTGAATAAAATTTGACCTTTTTTATTATTCCAATAATATAAATATAAATTATGGAACAATTGATCTCAATAAATGGAATTTTAAGATGAAGGCGATTGAACGGATTATTGATAAAGCTCATTTAGATCGTAAGCGCGTTGTTTTGAGTGAAGCGGAGGACCCGCGAGTGCTAGCTGCTGCAAGAATAGCAATCGATAAACAGCTCGCTCACATCACACTTGTGGGCGATGAATCGGCGATCATCGCTGCTGCAGAACTTCACCACATTAACCTCGCTGGCATTCATATTGTTTCTCCACAGGCGTCGTCACTCAAAGAAGTGCTCGCTGAGCGGCTGTATACATTAAGAAAAGCTAAAGGCATGACTTATGATGACGCCCTAGAGCTGGTTCAAGATCCACTTGTTTTTGCCAATTTGATGGTAAGGGAAGGACTGGTAGACGGCACAGTTAATGGTGCGGTTTATACCACGTCTGATGTGGTGCGAGCTGCGCTTCAGATTATCGGCCCCGCGCCAGACAGTGAATTGGTATCCAGTTTCTTTCTGATGATGTTGTGTGAGCCTTTCCATAATCTTAAAGGCGGCATGATTTTCAGTGACTGTGGTTTGGTGATTAACCCCAATGAAACCGAGCTAGCATCGATTGCCGTAGCCGCATCAATCAGTGCTCAAACGCTACTGATGGAAGAACCTAAAGTCGCAATGCTGTCTTTTTCGACCAACGGCAGTGCCAAGCACGAATCGGTCGATAAGGTTCGTAATGCGGCTCAACTCGTAAAACAACGTTGTCCCGGAATCGCCGTCGATCAGGATGTTCAACTCGATGCCGCGATTGTGACTGAGATTGCCGCGAAAAAGCTGCCAGATTCAGAGGTGAAAGGTCAATCGAACGTGTTGATATTTCCCAATTTAGAAGCAGGTAATATTGGTTATAAGCTTGCGGAAAGGTTAGGCGGGGCAGTTGCGATTGGCCCGTTGCTGCAAGGGCTGAATCAACCAGCGAATGACTTGTCCAGAGGCTGTAGTGCCGAAGATATCTTTAATGTCATTGCCGTTACCGCGGTACAAGCGCAGCAAGGGAAAGCATCTGACTCTAAGGCTGACTCTGAAGCTGATGTTGAAGAAAGAGAAGAGTCGGAGTTTGAATTCCGGTATTAACACTCGTTGCTTAAACTAATGCGGAATCTTGCACTCATATTTACCCCCAAATAACCTAATTAGGATAGCTAATGGAGTTACCTGTTTTACTCGCCATTCTTACCACTATTGCGGTGGGTACCTATTTTCAAACTGTCACCGGATTTGGCCTCGGTATCATCGTGATTGGTTTAACGGTCAGCCTTAATTTGGTATCCCTACCCGTTATAGCCGCTGTGGTCAGTATTGTGACCTTGTTCAATTGCTTGGTGGCGTTGATGGGTAAGCCACTGCTTGGGGAACTCAAGATTCTGGTGGTGTTAGTCATCGGTATTATTCCCGGCGTATCGATGGGCGTGTACTTGCTGGACGCGTTGAGCGAGTCGGCAACCCAAATCCTACGAGGGCTATTGGGTGCCATGGTGTTGTTCGCTGGTTTGAGCTTTATGTTTAAACCTAAAACTAGAACGGTCCGTTCGACAACCGTATCTTTCCTTGTCTCAGGATTTAGCTCTGGGTTAGCGGGGGGATTATTTGGGATGGCAGGTCCACCGATTGTTTATCATCTCTATCGGCAACCTTTTTCGCTCGATCTGGTGCGAAGCACACTGCTGATGGTTTTCGCTTGTACGTCGATGTCCCGTACGGTCAATGTCTATGCGGCGGGCGACATGGAACAGAGCATATTGTGGTTATCCGCTATTGCTGTTCCTCTGGTGGCGCTTGTCACAATGTTTGCTCGGCGTTTCCCACCGCCGTTGTCTAATGATCAACTCAGAAAGCTGGTGTTTACGGTGTTGATGTTGATTGGTGGGTATTTGATGGCTGTCTCTGCATGGTCGTTGTTTGGCTCTTCGTAAAACCACTTTCGACAAAGGAGGCTAGCGGTTTGCTAGCCGGTACGTCACTGCTCACGGTTTACATCTCTTAACGCTTCAATATCTCAAAGATGCTCCTAGATAACCCAAACAAGCAACTCTCCTGGACATCTAAAGTGATGTTACTGCGGTAGTACGGGCTTAAATCGACGCCCATTCCCACGCCATGAATTTCGATACTGTTTTTGATCGACTCGCGCTCAATCACTTGTTTGAGATGGTTGTCCAAATAGAACTGATCATTGGCTGTGCTGGTGGCGGTATCCATCGGGCAGCCGTCTGAAAACACAATCAAAACCTTTCGTTGGGCGGTGTGCTGCTGCAATCGATGACTCGCGAACTGAACCGCTTCGCCATCAATCCCTTCTTTAAAGATGTCGGCTTTACGAAGACTCGCAATGCCAAGTCGAGAACGTCTCCAATGGGTATCAAAATCCTTAAACACGATGTGCCGAACTTCGTTTAAGCGGCCCGGGTGCTTTGGTTGGCCTTGTTTAAGCCACTGCCGATAGACCTTGCCACCGTTCCAGTTATTGGTCGTAAAGCCAATAATCTCGAAAGGGATGTTGGCCAGTCCAACGGATTTGAGAATTGTATCAATCAGTAGGCTTAGCTTGTGACTGTGCTTTTGCATTGAGCCAGAGCAGTCCATCAAAAATGTGGTGGCACATTGATGAGATGTACCGATGTCAGGTTGATAAAAGACAGTGCTATCCAATGGCGATGTGACGAGCTTGGTGATGGTGGTGGCGTTAACAATGCCTTCTTCTAAATGGTCCTGACGTCGGTTCCTCTGTGGTGTGGCAACAAAGCTAGTAAGCATAGCGGCTAAACGGCGAGTGTTGACTTGTCTCGCCATGATGTCATCGGTTAGCTTTTGTCTCAGTTCGAGTAATAGGGTACGCCTGACGAGTTTGTCTGCGGCGATGACTTGATCAAATTCTGAATTAAAGACCTGATAATTGGCGCCCGACAACTCGAATACCTTGCTACTGCCTGTGATGTCGGTATTGACGTCTTGATCTTGAATGTCACCATCAACAATCAAGGCAAGCTGTGCAAGGATCTTGATGTCTTCTTCAACGGTTAGTGTGGGTGAGTTATTACTCTCTTGTTCTTGGTTGATGAGTTCTTGCGCTAAAGAGGCCAGTTCATTGGCGCAGTGAGCAAACTGTTGTTGGTCGGCTCGATGTGCCTTCAAGCGCTTCAGGCTGCTTCCGAATATAGGTACGATGCCCGCACGAGTTGATTCAACGGTTTCAGCAATCGGCTCAGAAACTGGAACACCGGTTAAGCGGGTGTGGATAACCTGCATCAATGTGAACAGCAGCATGCCAATTCGTGATTCAGTAAAGCCATTTTGATGGTACTGATCGCTCCAATACGCAAAGTTGAACTGAATGCTCTTAGTCACACCTTTTAGGTAAGACGGGACTTGTGATTCTATTCGTATTTGTTCGCAGAAATCATATAACAGACGTTCGACTTCGTTTTTTGGTCGTAATGAATAGTGAAGATCAGTATCTGACAACAATAGTCTCAGTGCCGATGAATCGATCTTGCCTTGCATTGAGAGCTTGCTGTTTGTTAAATCATGGCGAGAAACAAAGGTGAGATCGTTGGTGTGTGCAGACTGATAATAGCAGGGGCTATTACCGTTATAGAGACGCTCTCCCCGATAATTCAGGTTCAATTCACCACTGATCGCTCTAGCGACAGACACACCAAGGTCGAGGATCTTTTTCTGCTGAGAAGAAACATTGGCCATGGTTTACGACTCCGACTGCGCATAACTCTGAGTAGGCGTTTCTAGGGCCTCACCAAAGCAGCGGAAGTAATATTCGCTTACCAACTCTTTCTCTTCATCTTCACAACGGTTTAGGAATGAAAGCCTAAATGCCGTGGCTACGTTATCGAATATTCGGATATTTTCGGCCCATGTGATCACGGTTCTCGGAGACATTACCGTCGACAGATCGCCTGCTCTAAAACCATTTCGTGTTAACCCAGCAGTTGCGATCATTTTCTCAACTAACTGCTGACCGATTTCACTGTTCATCTCTGGGCGCTTGGATAACACGATCTTAGTTTCATGTTGTGGATCTAAATAGTTAAGCGTGGCGATGATGTTCCATCGGTCAAGTTGGCTATGGTTAAGCACCTGAGTACCGGAATACAAACCCGAGAAATTACCCAAACCAAGTGTGTTACAGGTAGCAAATAGGCGGAAAGAAGGGTGAGGCGTGATCACTCGGTTTTGCTCTAAAGAGGTGTATTTGCCGTCTTGCTCTAAGAGTTGTTGAATCACAAACATTACATCAGGTCGTCCTGCATCGTATTCGTCTAATACCAGAGCTATGGGTTGCTGGATACTCTGTGGAAGAATGCCTTCTTTAAATTCTGTCACCTGCATTCCATCTTTAATGGCGATGCTGTCCTTTCCTATGAAATCCAATCGGCTTAAGTGCCCGTCTAGGTTGATCCTCAAACACGGCCAGTTCAATCTCGCGGCGATTTGTTCAATGTGAGATGACTTGCCCGTTCCGTGTGTGCCTTGAATCAGCGTGCGACGATTGGAGGTGAACCCTGCCAATATAGCCAGCGTCACTTCGGGGTCAAAACAGTAATTAGGATCGACTCTCGGCACATATTCACCCGGATGTTCAAATGACATCACCGTTAGGTTACTGTCGATGCCAAAGCGCTCTCTCACGCTTACCGGCTGCGTTGGTACCAATTCCGCCTCTTTCATCATATTTCCCTCTATATAGCTCATCACTTGTCGCTACTATCGCGATATGTCATCGATTATTAACAGCTCCAGTTAAGTTAACGACACTTTTTGTACGAAAAACTACCAATAATGTGATCCAGTTTTATTAATTAGAATGAATTGTTCCAATTTAATATAAAAAGTTGACGTGCAAAAATTCTACTACTAAGGTGAAAATGAATTCGAAAAAGAGACAATTCATTCCGAAAAATGAAATTTTGGTTAACTCAAGGAGAATGGAAGAATGAGCGAGCAAGAAAAACGTACGGTTGTTTCCGGCACAGTAACAATGACACCATCAGAAGCGTTCGTTGAAACTATGGTTGCTAATGATGTTACCGATATGTTCGGCATCATGGGGTCGGCATTTATGGACGCAATGGATATCTTTGCTCCTGCTGGCATTCGATTGGTCCCAGTAGTACACGAGCAAGGCGCTGCCCATATGGCAGATGGTTACTCTCGTGTATCTGGTCGCCATGGCGTGGTTATCGGGCAAAATGGCCCAGGTATCAGTAACTGTGTAACAGCAATTGCAGCTGCGTTCTGGGCACATAGCCCGGTCGTAATTGTGACGCCAGAGACAGGCACTAAAACAATGGGCTTAGGTGGTTTCCAAGAATGTAACCAGCTTCCAATGTTCCAAGAGTTTACTAAGTATCAAGGACACGTAACGCACCCAGATCGTATGGCGGAATACACAGGACGATGCTTCGACCGTGCGATGAGCGAAATGGGTCCAACTCAGCTAAATATTCCTCGTGACTACTTCTACGGTGAAACTCAAACTGAAATCCCTAAACCAGCGCGTTTAGACCGAGGTCCTGGTGGTGAGAAATCTCTGAATGAAGCAGCAGACTTGATAGCTGAAGCGAAATTCCCAGTCATCATTTCCGGTGGCGGCGTGGTCATGGCTGATGCAGTTCAAGAGTGTGCGGCATTAGCAGAACGACTAGGTGCACCTGTAGTGAACAGCTACCTACACAATGACTCTTTCCCTGCTAGTCATCCATTATGGTGTGGTCCTCTAGGCTACCAAGGTTCGAAAGCAGCAATGAAATTGATGGCTCAAGCGGATGTGGTTATCGCTTTGGGTACACGTCTTGGTCCATTTGGTACCTTGCCTCAACATGGCATGGACTACTGGCCGAAGAACGCGAAAATCATTCAGATTGATGCAGACAACAAGATGCTTGGCCTCGTGAAGAAGATCTCTGTTGGTATCTGTGGCGATGCAAAAGCAGCGGCAGTGGCATTAGCTGAAAGACTAGAAGGTCGCGCACTGTTATGTGATGACAATAAAGGCGCTCGTCAAGACACGGTCGCAACAGAGAAAGCACTTTGGGAAAAAGAGCTTGATGAGTGGACACACGAACGTGACTCGTTCAGCTTGGATATGATTGAAGAAAACTCACACGAGACTCCGTTCTCTGGTGGTGAATACCTTCACCCGCGCCAAGTATTGCGTGAGCTAGAAAAAGCGATGCCAGAAGACGTAATGGTCTCAACCGATATCGGTAACATCAACTCGGTGGCAAACAGCTACTTACGCTTTGAAAAACCACGTAGTTTCTTTGCGGCAATGAGTTTTGGTAACTGTGGTTACGCGTTCCCGACCATCATTGGCGCGAAAGCAGCAGCACCTCATCGCCCAGCTATCTCTTATGCAGGCGACGGTGCGTGGGGCATGAGCCTGATGGAAACCATGACATGTGTTCGTCATAACATTCCAGTGACAGCCGTGGTATTTCACAACCGTCAATGGGGTGCAGAGAAGAAGAACCAAGTCGACTTCTACAACCGACGCTTTGTTGCCGGTGAGCTAGATAACCAAAGCTTTGCTGAAATCGCACGAGCAATGGGCGCTGAAGGTATCACGGTTGATAAGCTAGAAGATGTAGGTCCAACCTTGCAAAAAGCCATCGACATGCGGATGAACGAAGGCAAAACAACCATCATTGAAATCATGTGTACTCAGGAGTTGGGCGACCCGTTCCGCCGAGATGCACTATCAACACCGGTTCGTTTCCTAGATAAATACAAAGATTACGTATAAGTCGTAGGAAGTTTGTCCGGCCACGGTATTTTCGAGAGTGTTAGAGAAAGTGCAATCGAGAATGTGGTCGGGCAATATTAACGGGTATTGGCAATGTACTTAAGTGAATACCGGCAACCCGTATTTCAATAATCCTTAGTCAAACGTTAGAACATGAATTAAATGGCTGTTGTACATATAAGTGGTTTTAGTTATATAAACTTTGTCGTTCCTTATTAATCGACCCTTAGCTAATTGCTCCTTAGTTAATGGTTTTATAACTGTTAGTTATTGATGAGGATATATGGCCATTGATAAAGACATATACCTATTGTCATTTTTAAAATCATTCGTAACGATACTGATTAACCATGATAGTTAATTTTTAATTGTAATAAATTTAAATTAAGTGACCTATTACATGCATGCTGTGAACAATAAACGTTATATAAGCTCACTCGAAGAGCTGTATAAAATAATTAATTCATTAATGAATGAATGCAGTGACCAACGTGGTTTGATGTATAACGTGTGTGATTATGAAAATAATAATCTAATGCCAAGTTTAGGCCGTTCCAATCGTAAGAACATACGCCGTGTCGAACAAGAGCTTCTCTCGACCGTGAGAGTTTACGGTGGTCACTCGCTGAGTTCTAACGACATAAATGACTGGTTATTGATGTGTTTAGCCAAAAAGCAGGGCTTTCCCACCCGTTTACTGGAATGGACCGATAACCTGTTAAATGCGCTTTGGTCGGTGTGTCACAGCCAAAGTAAAGACTGCATAAACATAATTAAAGCTATTGATTATCAGCGGGTTAGTGTTTTTAGCTCGCCGTGTAATATCAACAAAACTCAGATATTTAATGTGGCGGATTGCGATCAGCAAGAGCCGCGCAAGGACAAGTGGTATTCCATTCACCCATTTAAGGAAGGTGGCAATGATGCCATTCAGCCTCTGTACGATGAGAAAGAATATTCAAACGGTCTAGTGTCCGTTCATATTCTTCCATCAGTAAAAGTAAACCTGATAAAGGAGTTAATATCCATGAACGTTTTAAATGAACCGACTGATTATATCGAAGAGAAGCTAACCGATATAAAAAATGAAGCCCATATAGATAACAATCAAGTTATTAATAAAGGTGAGGGGAATATTGAATTACAAGTGAATACCCATAACCGTAAACTTGAGCAGTATGGCCGAAAGTACCATCAAGATTTTGACTTCGACTAAAGTCTAATATTTATAATTATTTTATTTAGACCTCGTATAAATCTAGTGAGTGACTGTGTAAATAAAATTAGAACACTAATTAATTTATAAAAAGATGAAATCTGTGAGCTTAAAGATTGTTTATAAAGTAACTCGAAGTTAGAGTGATGAACCTTGTTATCAAGTTGTTAAATTTTCACAGATCTAGTTTAAACACTCTAATAAAAAAGTGGCGCAAAGCTACTGAAATCTAAACCAATAACGAAAACATAAAGGATTCTGGAATATGAATATGCAAACCAATGCAACGACATTCGTGCTGGAAAACCAAGTCGACACCGCCTTTTTACAGTCTTTTAGTGATGCGTGGAATAACCATGATATTGAAGCGCTAATGTCGTTTATGACCGAAGACTGTGTCTTCCACACCGTGGCAGGAGAAGGCGAACTTGGAAACACTATCGAAGGGTACGAAGCCGTTCGCAATAGCTTTGAATTGGTTTGGCAGAACTTTCCAGATGCAGCTTGGATCGACCCTGTCCACTTTGTGTGTGGTGACCGCGCGGTAAGTGAATCAACGTTCTCTGCGACTAACCCTGATGGCACTGTCATCGAAGCTCGTATGGTTGATGTGTTTACCCTGAAAGATGGAAAAATCAGCGTAAAAATCTAAGCCCAGACGATAAACCGATTCTCACTGAGATGTTAAATCTAGCCAAAGAAAATGGTCGTGGCGTTTACACCTATCGATGGTTAAATCCGCTGTCGAGCAAAGTGGAAACTAAGCACACTTACTATCGAGTTATCGACAATAAGTTGGTTGGGGTGGGTTATTACACAAATTCAAACAACACGTAAACGCGTTTCTACGGAACCCTCAACCCAGTTAAATAAAGGGCTGGGGGCTCGAAATGCCGGTTTGTGTAAAAAAGCAATTTAGTAAAATTCACACTGTGTAATTTTTGTTGTGAAATTGTTTCAAAAATAACAGTAGTATGAAAAACATGGAAACCACACAGTAAAGAACAATTTTGAAAAGGGTCTATTGGGATGTTTGACCTTAATGAAATTTAAAGCCGTACGAGGGATAGACTATGAATATGCTGACACTAGACAAAACAGAACTTCACAGAAACCATTCAACTTTTATTGCTGAAGCTGTCTTTGCCGTCGAAATGGTGAAAGCAGACAAGCAACTCGAAAAACAAAAAATGGCGAAACAGTTGCTTGATACTCTATTTCCTCTAGAGACGGGTTCACATGAAGATGTAGTGAGTTACGAGATCGATTACCGACACGTTCAGGTTTACTTCAAGAATGGCGAACATACTGGACTGAAACGCGCTAAACACTTTGTGGCTTACACAGGTGATAAATCTAAGCCTTCAGCAATCCTATTCCGTGATGAAAGCGGTACGCACGTTGAAGTGACAATCGGTGCTCGTAAAGGCACTGGCCGCCTGGAGTTGGTTGATATTCAAGATATCCAATTAGAGACGTGCACCACGTTTGGTCAAACTGAGGCGAGCCGTTCTTCTGGCATCCGTCACTGGGTGAGCTTAGTAAAAGGCGATGAAAGTGGCCGCCCGAATGCATCAAGTGAAGACAAAGAGTTCACGGCGAAAAATGGTGAAGACTATAACCTAGGTTTTTGCTTCGCAATCTAACGAACTGTCTTTGAAATGTGCAGTGCTGATCTGTGAGACGCAGCACTGACATTTGAGCACTGATTTCTCTTTTACCTTTGGTAACTTTCCCCGCCCCTATAGCGGGGCTTTTTTATTAGAGCTATAAGTAAATTGGGTGATTATTAAAATTATCTGCAAAAAGTTTGGATGTGATTTTACGGTGCGTCATTTTAATTTAAATTGTTGTATTTGAAGGTTTTTATTCTTTTGTTTTATTCTGTTTTTATTGGGTTAACTATCACTATCAACGGTGGTTTGGGTGACTATTGAGCTAAAAATCAGTCAAAATGCTTTGAGCTGTGCTATAATGTTCGCCTTGGGATTGAGCCAGTAAGTCCATTTATCACTAACTATTGTGATTTTTATTGCCTTTTATTTAGGCGATGCGGCGAGCCAATCAAGTAGTAGTTGGATATGGAGAGCGTCCTTATATTCGTTGAGTCGGATATGCGAACATCATAATTTATGAGTTTTAAATCAAAAAAGTACAGTATTGATTCTACTGACTATCAAGTTGGTCAAGACAACGTCAGTAAATGGGGCATGGATGTCCATAACACAGTTTTCGTAGCCTCAGTTGGCTTATCTCTTCTCTTCATCATCACTCTTCTTGCTCTTCCTCCTGCAGATGCTAAAGCTGCAATTGATTCTATTAAGGGTGCTGTTCTATCAAAGTTTGACTTCCTGTTTATGTGGGGAGCTAACATCATGCTAGCGTTTGCTGTTGTTCTTGCTTTTTCACCGTTGGGTAAAATCCGTTTAGGTGGCGAAGACGCGACGGCGGACTATTCAATGTCATCTTGGATTGCGATGTTATTCGCAGCAGGTATGGGTATTGGACTTATCTTCTGGGGTGTTGCAGAGCCAACTGCGTTCTTCACTAACTGGTTCGGAACGCCATTAGACGCAGAACCTTTCACAGCCGCTGGTCGTGAACTGGCGCTAGGCGCAACCGTATTCCACTGGGGTTTTCATGCATGGGCTATCTATGGCATGACGGCGCTTTGTCTGGCGTACTTTGTTTATAACAAAGGCTTACCGCTATCAATGCGTTCTGTGTTTTACCCAATTCTGGGTGAGCGTGTGTGGGGCAAAACTGGTGATGTAATCGATGTACTAACCGTACTGGTTACTCTGTTTGGCCTTGCGACTTCATTGGGCTTAGGTGGTACACAAGCAGCAAGTGGTATTAGCCACGTGTTCGGCTTGGAAAACAACATCTTCCTTCAGCAATCTATCATCGTTCTGATCATGGGCTTGGCGATCATCTCTGTACTACGTGGTATGGACGGTGGTGTTAAGTTCCTAAGTAACCTGAACATGGTTATTGCATTCATATTCCTTGGTCTTATCGCTGTATTGAACTTCACAACTGTGCTTGATTCAATGGCAACGGCGGCAACGGGCTATGTGAAAAATATCGTAGCTTTGAGCCAAAGTGCGGGTCGTGAAGACACAACATGGCTGCATGGTTGGACTGTGTTCTACTGGGCATGGTGGGTAGCGTATGCACCTTTCTTCGGTATGTTCGTAGCGCGTATTTCTAAAGGCCGTACGGTTCGTGAATTCCTACTTTGCGTATTGATTATCCCAACATTGGTGACTTCAGCTTGGATGTCTATCTTCGGTGGCGTAGCTATCGAGCAAGTGATTAATCAGGTGGGGCAACTTGGCCTCGACCAAGGCATTACAGATGTATCTCTAAGCTTGTTTTACATGCTAGATGCTTACTCGTTCGGTAGCATTCTGTCTGTTCTCGCAGTCGCGCTGATCATCGTGTTCTTCGTTACAACGTTGGACTCAGGTTCTATCGTTATCGATGGCATGACGGCGGGTGGTAAATTAGAAGTGCCAGTGAAACAGAAAGTCGTTTGGGCGGTTATCTCAGGTGCTATCGCGATGGTGATGCTGTGGATTGGTGGTACTCAATCAATCCAAGCTCTGCAATCTATTACGATTATTGCAGCACTGCCGTTTACGATCATTCTTTTGATTGGTTGTGTGAGCTTGTTGAAAGGCCTACTGACAGAAGTCGGTAAAGGGCAAGAAACCGTAACTCAAACTACAAAATAAATCGTGAATTAAGTAAGTCGCTAGATAGAGATTTACTTTACTCAGCATGATTCAAAGCTCTCTTGTACTTGGTGCAAGAGAGTTTTTTATGCCTAGGAAGAAATCAGAGACCAGATAAAAAAGAGCCACAAGTGAATCATCACTTGTGGCTCTTTTCGTTCTTAGTTCTAGGTGCTCGGTTCTAGTTATTAGCGGGTATGAGCTTATGCGTTCAATTCGTGCTGAATAACGTAATCCAAAGCACCAACAACAGCAGCAACTTGAGCATCATTACACTCTTCGTCTGTTACTTTGTCACTGTCTGGGTAAACCTCTGTGGTTGTACCGTACTTACAGTCAGTCACGCCGCCACATAAGCCAAGCTTCTTCATTGGGTAGTTGATCACGCCGTGTTGAGTGACGTCTGAACCAATGATCTTGCCTTCGTCATCCGCAGGCGCAATGTGGGTTACTTTTTCAACTGAAGCGATGACAGCAGCTTGGAATTCAGGTTGTGGGTTTTCAGTATCGCCAACAGTGTAGAAACCGTCTGGGATCATACCTTCGATGTACTCAATGCCATCACGAGCTGCGAGTGCAGGTCGGAATTCAGTTTCATCAGAGTCAGTCGTCTCATGCAGGTCAACGTGAACCAATACTTCTGGCAGAGACGCTACTAGAGCTCGTAGGTTTGCTGATTCTTCTGCTGGCGTACCGTCGTAGAAAGAGCGGTTTGGATCAACAGCATTTGGATTCCAGCGGTTGATCACTTCGTAGCCCCAAGGGCTCACACAAGGTGCGACAACAATGTTGAAGTGCGCCGTGTATTTTTCTGCTTGAGTCGCAGCGAATTTGATCGCGCCATGCACGCCACTGGTTTCGTAACCGTGAACACCACCTGTTACCAGAATCGTCGGCTTTGACTCGTCCCAGTTTTTGCTCTTGATAGCGAAGAGTGGGAAGCGAGCTTCGTCGTAGCTCAGTGCGCCGTATTGTTCGATGTCAAAGCGGTCTGCAAGTGCTTTAATCTTTGGTACAACTTCTTGCTGGTATTCACGCTTAACCGTTCGTTGAGCTAACCATGCTTCACGTTCTGCTTGTTGCCATTTTTGCCCTGGCTTACCAATCGGGTAGGTAGATTCACTTTTCATCAATACTTTTTCTTTTATGTTCGTGAAAGATTAAGACAGATTATTCCTGTCTAACAGAGACAGCAATAGAAAACACAACTTGTGACTTTATTTTTTACAGACTCATAACTTTGATGAGTGAATTGATGATGTTACATTTCATCGATGGTTCAATCCTTTAAAAAGAGACAATAAAATGGCTGGAGCAAGTTTATTAACACTGCTAGATGACATTGCAACCGTGTTGGATGATGTCGCATTGATGTCTAAGGTAGCCGCTAAAAAAACCGCAGGCGTATTAGGTGACGATTTAGCCCTTAACGCCCAGCAGGTATCCGGTGTTTCTGCTGAAAGAGAAATCCCAGTGGTATGGGCGGTCGCCAAAGGCTCATTTAAAAACAAGCTGATTTTGGTTCCGGCAGCACTATTGATCAGTGCATTCATTCCTTGGTTGATCATGCCACTACTGGTGATTGGTGGTCTGTTTCTTTGTTTTGAAGGGGCAGAGAAAATCTTAGAAAAGCTTTTTCCTCATGCTCATCAACACGAAGAGAAAGATGAGGAAAGCAGCTCGGGTGAATCTGTTGAAGAGTATGAGAAGAGAAAGGTAGCAGGCGCGATTCGGACTGACTTTATCTTATCTGCGGAAATCATTGTAATTGCGCTGGGTACCGTAACGGGTACAAGTATCGTGACTCAGATTCTTGTGGTGAGTTTGATAGCGGTTGTGATGACGATTGGTGTTTATGGCTTAGTGGCAGGGATCGTTAAGCTGGATGATTTAGGTTTCTATCTCCAACGCACATCAAATGGGAGTGCCATTAAAACTCGATTGGGTAACGGGCTAGTCGCGTTTGCGCCCAAGTTAATGAAGACGCTTGCGGTGGTCGGTACTGCGGCGATGTTCTTGGTTGGCGGCGGTATTGTGGTGCACAACGTTCCTGCGATTCATCACTTAATTGAACCGATTATTATGGACTTCAGTGGGCATACGATTGCGACTGCGGTGGTACCAACGCTATTAAATGGTGTGATTGGGGTTTTATCTGGATTGATTGTCGTTGCTATTTGGACTGCTATCGGAAAAATTCGCGGTAAGTAATCGTTAAATTACTGCTGGGAATAAGACAGTCTTTCATCGAAACAAAAAAGGGTCACCATAATTACTATGGTGACCCTTTTCGCTAAATGGAGGGTGTTTATTTAACAGCCCAAGTGCTTATTTTACAGACCAAGCAATCGCCTCGCCGCCACGGATTGGCACAACGATGTCTGAACCGAAAGGCATCGTTTCAGCAACATTCCACTCTTCTTTAACGAGCGTAATTGTATCTGAGTTACGTGGCATGCCGTAGAAGTCTGGGCCATTGTGGCTCGCGAATGCTTCTAGGTTCTCAATCTTGCCTTCTAAATCGAATACTTCAGCGTACAGTTCAACCGCAGCGTGCGCTGTGTAAGAACCTGCACAACCACACGCTGACTCTTTTGCACCTTTAGCGTGTGGTGCAGAGTCTGTACCCAAGAAGAACTTCTTGCTACCGCTTGTTGCTGCTTCAATAAGTGCTAACTGGTGTGTGTTGCGCTTAAGGATAGGTAGGCAGTAGAAATGTGGCTTAATGCCGCCAACCAACATGTGGTTGCGGTTATAAAGCAAGTGGTGAGCAGTAATGGTTGCCGCTACGTTCTCGTTAGCGTTCTTAACGAAAGTCGCAGCATCTGCCGTCGTGATGTGCTCTAGAACGATCTTCAGGTTAGGGAAGTCGTTAACAATCGGTGCTAGAACTGTGTCTAGGAACTCTTTTTCACGGTCAAAGATATCAACATCGTGAGCCGTTACTTCACCGTGTACCAGCAGCAACATACCCACTTCTTGCATTGCTTCGAGTACGTGGTAAATCTTTTGAGCTGAAGTTACACCTGAATCAGAGTTTGTTGTTGCGCCAGCAGGGTATAGCTTCGCTGCTACAACAGCGCCAGATTCTTTCGCTTTACGAATTTCATCAGGTGTTGTGTTGTCTGTCAGGTAAAGTGCCATTAGAGGCTGGAATTGTTCACTTGGCTGCTCTGCCATGATGCGTTCACGGTAAGCAAGAGCCATTTCGGTATCGGTTACCGGTGGGATCGTATTTGGCATGATTAACGCTCGACCATTGTAACGGCTGATATCGCGAACTGTATCTTTTAATACTTCGCCATCGCGTAGATGAACGTGCCAGTCGTCAGGACGAGTAATCGTAAGTTGTGTCATTGAAGGCTCCCACCATTTGAAGTGTTATGTAGTTGGAGCCTAAACTCAGCGAAATCTGTGAAAGCAATCGCTTACGTTTAGGCGACAGGATGATAGTGGAAAAGTACTTTCATTTCATCCTATTTTTAACTCTTCATGGCTAGGAGCTTGTTTTTATGGATATTTTATTCGGTATCTATTTGTTAATAAGGGTTAGCGGGTGGCTACCCACAGACCATGGATCATTCCTGGAACCCAGAAGAAGAAAGTAAGAATGATATTAATCACCAAATCTTTCCCGGCGCCGCGAGCGAAGAACACGCCAACAGGCGGAAGCAGTACACATAAGATGATAATGACGAGTTTGTTCATGATAAATCCTTTTTATTCAATGAAAGTTCAATGCGGTAAACGTGTTCATATTATAGAACGTCTCGAGAGTGTTACGGCATTGCTGCCTTAATGTACCAAAATAGAAAGCTAAACATCTCAAGATACTAGCCTAGTATCAAGTGTTTAATGCCTGCCAGTTCGACTAAAGTTAGATTGGATGTAATAGTGAGGTTTGAGTTGAAATTGTTTAAATTGAAACATAAATAGTGTGCAGTCTAGCGTTAAACTAGTTACGAATAACTAGTTTAACGCTAGCGTCTTAGGATTATTCGGTATCAACCCAAAGCTCTAATCCATTTAGGTAGCTGTCTCCTGTGGCCCTAAAGCCTGTTAACTGCTCATCTGCGGTTAGAGTATATTCATCGCTATAGTGACCTGAGTAAGATTTGCTACCACAGGTTAACAGTAAGCCACCAGATTTATTATATAGAAAGAGTCGAGACATATCGTTTCCAGACCCAAACTCTGTGGGTCCCCAGACAGCTCTAACTCTACCTATGTCAGCAACGTTTATTGTATGTTTGGCTCCGCCAGTGCCTCCAATATGAGCACCTCCTACCTGCGAGATAGAATCTACAATAAACCCACAGCCAAACGTCACTTGAGCATTGATACGAGTATCAAATAGATAATCATTACCAATGTCATCACCAAGGAATTTAACTGGATACCCTAGAGGTGTTGCATCGACGCAAGCAGCAAATCGAACACTCGAATTGGCATCATATGTACTAACAACTCTATCTGCCATGTTTACGGAATGATGATAGCTAGTTCCACTTGCTCCTTGGTTACTAGCCCAGTAGCTAACGTCAATTGGCCAGTTGTGATTAGTAAACAAACGGCCACTAGTATTGCCATCATCATATAGGCTTCGAAGTTCCGTCACCGTTGGCAATCGTGCTCCTCTAGCTTGGCACAAGTGATTAGCAGTGTGCCAATCGTGAGAAGCCGTGGTGATACCATTTAAAGCGGTAGTACCGTTACCAACTTGAGGTGTGGCGATGATTTCAGCATCTTTAGCATCTGCGTACATCAACGGTGGTAGGTAGATATTCCCTGAGACGATTGGCTCATATGGGTTACCGACGTAACCTTGCAAAATTCCTGTGGCATAGCCCCCTTTTCCATCAGACACAACATAGGACACAGATGTTTCTCCAGGTTGGGTACTAGTGAAATCAAACTCAGTATCATTGAAAAGATTACCATCGTTGTTGGCATCGTTTGGAATTAAGATGGTTGCACCAAAGCTGTATATGTCAACGAGATGAAGAGTATCACCGTCAGGGTCACTTATAAGATCCGCAACATTGAACCTTAATTGTTTACCATAAGGAATTTTAGCTACCTCGTCACCAGAGTCTGGATCTATATAACTGATTTTCCTACGAGATTCTGCTGTTGGTGCACTGTTTGTGTCTGTTGAGACCGCGATATCAATACTACCAGCTAACACACTTGAACCATCACTATAGCTATATAGGATGCGTTCTACGCCGCTTGGTATGCCATCTCCTGGGGTGTAATCAATCGTATTAGTTGATGTGTTTGCAATAGCAGTTGAATTTGTCGCATCACCATTAGGCAATGTAACCGTGGTTGCTAATGCATATGTGCTTGTGTCTAGAGAGTACCCCGCGTTCCCAAGCTCTTTAGCGATATCTATTTGTACAGATGTGAAAGAGGAGGTTAGTCCTGAAATCGGTGTAAGTTGCTCAGTTGACTCACCGACAGCCGCACGAACTGTCGCTTCAGCAAAACCATCTCCTGATGTTGCTGAAGTAGCGCTAATACGCGCCTCTCCATAGTTACTATGGGAGCTCATAGCGATGTCAGAAGGTAGCGCAGCGCCAACTCGATAGCGGTAGTCGCACACTTTTGCACTTTGAGCGCTAATGGTGAAGCCATTGGCATTTTGGGATACAACATTACAATCATAGCTATTATTCAAAGACGTAACTGTCGTTAATGTAACTGACGAATCATCAGATGACTCCATATTATTCGACAAATCAACAAAAAAGGTATTTGTGGGAGTGCTTTGACGAATTACATCCTGAGCATAGTAAAGGGTATCTCCTGATGTTGGAGATTCGGGTTTGGAGTTAGTAGTCGCTTCGTCGCTAGATGCACCACACCCAAACAGCGCCAATGATATCGCTACTGACAGGGATAATTTATGAAAAGGTGCGTATGTACTTATTCTCATCATGTATTTAATACTCATTAGTGAATGTTATGGGAATTAAGCAAAGAGAGCACAGCCCATTATTTATTTGCGTATTCTAACAAGGCTAAATCACTTTAAATTAGCACGAGCTAGTATCTGGCACTGGTGAGTGCCTAGTTGACAGCTGGCGCTATTAGCAATGATATAAGTTAAAACTCAAACTGTTATACGTCTCTAGTATTTATATTGAAGTGGGGTTGTTCATGTGAATAACTACTTTTATAAGATAAGACCGAAGGTGGGATCTAATACCAGTTACTAAATTAGCGAATGAGTAACCTAAGGAATTAAATGCCTAGGTTATTTTTTAGGTGAATGGTTTTCTTGCTCAAATATCCACTAGGCATATCGGAAGGTCACTTTTCTTTACTTGCTAACCAAAACGTTTATTCATTGCATATCATACACCCGAAGTTAGCAAGGGGCTAACTAATCATATTATGAATATATCGAAGGAAATAAAAGTGAAAAAACTAACACTTATTACACTGCTATCTGCAATTACATCTGTTCCAGCTTTTTCTGCACCTGGCGATACCGCTACTGGTTCTGCAGTATTCAGCGGCTTTGTTCCTGGTTTTGTATCCAACGGTGACATCCTTGTTACTGGTGCGGGCGGTAGTGAAGACTCTGCTTCTTTTGTTGGTACGTTACAGGTGAACGCTGACGGTACGTTCGAAACAACTAAACCTGTTGTTTTAGAAGCGCATGACTACACGGGGGCTGTGCTTGGGGCTTTAACTCCAGCTAACTGGACGGTATCACAAGTAAATGTGCTTCCAGCTTTAATGGGTGAAGTACAGCCTAACATTGTCGTCGGCGATAACCTTTCAGCGACGGAACTTACTGCAGCTGAATACTTAGCTTCAACTCAACTTTCAGCAGGCGATACGATTCAACTGTATGTTGCTAACGATACAGCACACTCAACTCCAGATGATATTGCTGGTACAGAAGTTATCGTTAACGTTGATATGATTGCAACTTTGCCATAAGAAAAAATCTCATTATTTGATAGGCACTTAATTAATTAAGTGCCTTGTTTTTCGAGGCTGATGAAAATGAATATCTATATAAATTATTTCTTTCTATTATTGCTTGTTATTTTTAGTTTCAATAGCTTTGGCTATGAAAGCTATTCATTTCCAGTAAATACACAAATAAATAGAGCGAATTTGTATGACTATTCTATAAATGTAGATTTATCTGATGAGTTTATTGCACTGAAGTATGATGGTGAGAACGAAACCTTTCTAAATGGGCGTTTTTATTCTTATATTAGAACGAATATACCAACAAGCTCTGGGGATTCGTTTGAATACAGTTATAACATATCAGAGTTCACTTCTAAATGTGTTTTCAACGATAGCGGTGAGACTATGTATGATGATTTTGTCGATCTCTATATCGATAGAAAACATTACTCTGATATTTCAGATATACCAAACTTTGAATTTAATAATATTAAAAATACTGAATATGAAAACTCTACCAATGAATTTGAATTAGTGACAAATAAAAATATACCGAGTGATGAGCCATTAGATTGCAATGGTCGTATTACGTTCAATGTGGAGCTTCAACTATAATGTTTATTAGACTTTGGTTTGGTTTAAACTTAATTATCATATTTTTCTTGGCCATAATATATAGTTCAAAATCCGTCGCAAATATTCCAGATGGATTTGAAGATATGTTTGAAGAGAAGTTGATAAGAATGCCACTAATTCTCTCGGCTGATAACAACAAATTATTCTATTCGGAAGCTTTCATCTCGGGTGATGAAGTAAGAATTCCCACTTCACAAAAACAACTTGTAGCACAAGCATTGGCGAATGAACTTGGTATTGAGAAAGATGTTAGCGATGCGATGGCAACAACACTGGTAAATGGGGTTGAATCGAGCCTAGATTGTAAAGGTTATCGAAGTGAATGTGGTCTACTACCTGATTTATATGATTTTGTTTATGTGCCAGATAGCCAATCATTGATTATTCATGTTAACTCACAATTCTTAACTGAGATAATAGAAGAGTCAGAAATAAAATTTGTAAAAGAAGAGATCGATCAAAACGCGATCATTATGTCACATGGTTTGAATCTATCTGGTTCTTATGGCGACAACACTGATTATACATCGTCTTATTCTTATCAACATGAAAATTATGCAGGTTTTGGCAAGTATGGCTATTTGCATAATGATCTAAACTTTAGTGATGTCAATGGTTTCAGTTCGGATGACTCATCGTATAACTATGTTGGTGGTAATACTCGTTTCTCTGTCGGGTATAAATACCAAGAACGCCCTTGGAATAGTACTCAGTTTTTAGAAAATGGCAGCAAAACTTCTGGTTACATGTTGTCGATTGGATCGACGAGAGAGCTAGTAAAAAAATCATCTTCTAATTCTAGACGAGTATATTTGAACATTTCAAGAGCTGGTCGACTAGAAATTAATGATGATAGAGGCCGTGTTCTATTAAGTCGTAATGTGGATGCAGGGCAAGAATACTTTGACTATAACGAGCTACCATTTGGTACTTATACTGCGACAATTCGAATATTTGATGGCAGTGAAGAGTTTTACACAGAAGATAGGTTGATAGTCAATACAAGCTCTTCGTCGATTAAAACCGGCGAACTAGATTATCATATTACAGCCGGTTATTTATCAAGAGACCTGACGAATACGGGACTAGAGGACGATTTTGACCAGAAATCCATCAACTTTGCTTATGATAATTATGAAAGTCCAATGTTCACCAATGGGAAATTGAGCTATCAAGTTACGGATTTTTTTGCACTGGGTGCAGGTTCGTTTATTACAGGGGAAGATAATTATAATTATCTTGGTGGTCACTTATCTTTAGGGGAAGTGTCCAGAATATCGGCAGTAACAGGATTATTTGACGATGGATCTAGTTTTTATAATTTTGATGTGGGGATTTATAACTTAAGTGTATCTTACACAAAATTTGATAGTGAAAATGATAATAGTATTGGAGATATTAGTTTGTCTCAACTTTTATTCAGTAACTCGAACTATACGTCATTATCAGTAAATTACAACAAGTACTTAACGAGAAATATATCATCATATATATCGGGTATATTAACAAAAAACCAATATAAAGATTTTAGTAATGGTTATAATAATGAATCAGAAAGTTGGTCTGCAAGAAGTGGCGTGCAGATATCATCATTACCACTTGACTCAAAGGTGAACTTAGAGTTATCAGCAAGTGAATCGAGCGATATAAATTATGGTGTTATGGCCTCAATAATTATTCCAATAGGCCAGGAAAACACATACACACATAGTACACAAGCACAAATAGATGATAGTGGTGATGTTGCGCTATCGCATAGAGATACAGTCTCAAGTAGTCTAATTAACAGAAACAATCTAAATGTATCAAGCTCTGCGGGACTTTATTATCAAGATTCTACTGAAGACCAAAGCAGTGCCGATTTATCATTGTCTGCAAATTATAAGAATAAATATATTGACTCAAACTCTTATACCTATATCAATTCAAGTAGCAATACAAGTGTTTCTGCATATATTGGTACAAGTAATATCGTAACTTCTCAAGGAATAGAGTTTACGAGTGAAAAGTCATCTTCTTATTTTATTTCGAATAATGATACAGGGGAACTGTCTTCGGATGGAAAATTCTTGGCGGTAGTTAACTCCGAGCAGAATGGAAAACAAAGCAATGCTTATGTTAGTGGAGATGCTTTGACGGTATATCCATTAAAAGAGTTCTATGAATATGAATTCAAGCTTGATACGGAAGCCTCTGATTTTTACAACAATGGTGAGTCTTATACGTCGGCTACTAGTTATCCAGGAACTGTTATCCGTTTGGATACGTCGTTGTCTGAGTTGAAATCATTTATATCGACGTTTAGTGATATAAATGGAAATCCAATAGACGGAGTTGAATGTATCGGTGGAGGTTGTGTTTCTACTGACAAGCTTGTTGAAGGTGTGTATCAATTTAAGGTGAAAGATAAACAACCTTACAAAATTATATCTAAGGAAAACCAATGTGTAATACCGGAGTTATCATCGGTTAATAATTTGAATTTAGGTAATAACTTCTGTATGCCATCATTCGAAGAAAATAGTGAAGGTTATCAGATAGCCCTAGTTGATGGTGTTTATTATTACTACTTAGGGCAATACAAGGATAGTAATATTGTATTGAACTATCAGAACAAACTGAACAACTCAGGTGTTGAAATTATAAACAAAAAGCTTGGCGGTTATTTGTATATATTCGCTAAGTCTCCTGAGCAACTAACTACGGCAAACAAACTGTATGTTGATGAACTCATTAATTATGCAGTTCATATGGAGATGACGCCATATGCTTATAAATAACATAGAGAAAATTATGCAACGTGTAATATTTACTTCGATACTATTAATGACGACCTCTTTTAGCCATGCATTTAGCATAGATAAAATGCTTCTTATAGCTGGAGAAGATGGTAATGGAGTTTTTACTCTGACTAGTTCGAAAACTGAACCTGAATATATAAAAGGTAACGTTAGCCAAGTAAAGGTTGAAAACGGAGAGTTAGAAAAGGTAGAGCTAACAAAAGATAATTTACCTTTATGGGATCTTGCGCTATTACCCAATAAACTGATATTAAATCCGGGGGAAAGACGTCGTGTATCAGTAAAGAATTTATGTCAGGTTAATTGTGATGATTTAGAGAAGGACAAAGTTTATCAAGTGACTTTCATGCCTAGCGTTATCGATGGAGATAAAAAAGAAAGTATAATTGGTATTAATTATGGTTATGCTCCTTATTATATTGTACCTGCAAAAAATACTAATGTTGACTACAAAGTTAAATATAACGGTTCAGAAGTTTATGTGGAAAATAATGGTAACACATTTTTCTACATACAGTTTGATAACTGTAAACCGAATTCTGTTAGTAACAAATGTAAACAAACTAATACAATACTATCTGGTCGAAAGAAAACCATAAAATTAGCAGAAGGCCTGCAAAATGTCGATTCGTTATCCGTTAAGGTAGCCAACCATGATTACAGTTATAACAAAAATATCACTATTAAAAAGAAATAGCCTAATTAGTATAGCGCTATTATTCACGGCTTTAGATAGTAGCCATGCTGCAGATGTATACGGAACGATTACAGCAAACAACTCTGTGGTTTGGAACAATGCGGCGCCAAATAGTTATTTCGGTAGTGAAGCTATATCTCCATCTGCATGGACGATAGCGCAAGAGCAACCAACGGCAGAGTGGTATCCCGCAACGATGGATAACCAACCCGTTAATAACGTTAGCTTTGTTAATCATTCTACAGGCGAAAGTTTTAACACCAGCCTGGAGTTGTTAGGCGTTGAGTATAATTTGGGTAGCTCGGCTAGTTATTTCACATCAAAAGACTACGGGTCAAATGTGGGAATGGGAGTTGCCAATGAGTGTGCAGCTACAAATATAAGTGGTTCGAGTGCGAAAGTGGGCCAAGAGTCGACTTTGTGTGTGTCGCGAATGGGTTACACAGCAACAAGCCGAATAGAGCCTTTTAAGTTTTATCGACCTGCTTTCGCTTTGCCTAATATCAGTAATGATGTGTTCGCAGCCCCTGTTGGATCTGGAACTTTTACGGCATCAATTAACCTTTCACCCACTTACTTTTTTACAAGTCAAACCGGTACGATGACTTATACCAGAGTGCCGGAGACGTTAATTATCACGATTGATTATCAAGCTGCGATCCTTGAATCATTAACGGTACTTGGAGACGGGAATATTGAACCCCAGTATGATACTGCAACAAAAAGGATCTCTGGTACAACGAGGTATGATGTTAGCTTGTTAGGGACTTTACCTACAGGCGTTATTATGACATTTAGCCCTACGTCAGGTGACTATGAGCTTACAAATATTGATAACTCGCTAGAAAAGATACCCTACACAATCACGTGTGCCATTGGCTGCGAAAGCCCTGACAAGGTGATTGTCCAAGACGGAGTACTTAATACCGTATCTTTTCCTGATTCAGAAGTGATTACAGTGAATGGAGAAGGTAGTAACAAAGTTGATGTAGCATACGATGTTAGTTTTGATGTCGATGGAAATGCACTCAGTTCAGGTAATTACCAAGGGTCGTTTAATGTTGTTTATGAGGTGAACCTGTGAACCGACTAATTAATAATATTTTTTTTATGTTTCTAGTACTAACCAGCGGTGCAGCGGTTGCTGAGAAGCCAACTGCTCATATTTTGGGGGTAGGGGCAAACTATGGCTATAATTTTGATGGAGATATGTTTGAGAATTCTCAATCTATTTATTTTCTCTACCAATATAACCGACTTCAATTGAATCTAGGTATCAAACATTATAAATTATTAGATGATTCTGAGTACATACCTGATTTAGGTTTGCTTTATAGTATACATGATGGAGAAGAAATTGATTTAAAGGTTGGAGTCGGATTTGAAGATAAATATCCAACAATAGAGTACCTTGCTGAGTATGCTTTGAATGAATATTTCGGTGCGAGTATCGCACTTAATCAAACGTTGAATGATGATTTTGGGCAAAATCAACGAGAAGCCGTGGTTGGATTATCTTATTATTTCAATGACAGCAAGCGTAAGATTGAGTCTGACCAAGTTGAACCTCGCCCTTCGTCACTTGAAATTACGAAAGCTCCGGATTGCACATCTGACCCAACTGATACGGACTGTGACTTCGATACTATGTCTAACAGTATATCCGAAGTTGCTGTTAAGCCGACATTACCTTATGTCGTACAAGAAGGTGATTGGTTATATGAACTACGTAGAAAGTTCGGCTTCGATTTAGAAGAGATCATTGAGAGTAATGATATTGAAAATCCTGATTTGATCATTCCTGGCCAAGTATTAGAATAAGCTCTTACCGGTAACCTGATCAATATTAAAGTATTACTAGACCTATTTCTTATAAGGTATGGTGATGCTTTTTTTTTGCACTCGATTAAATCTGTCTAACTATTCATCTATGATCTTACATAGCTTACGTTGATGTGAATAATCAAGTGTTGCCAAGAATCATGGTTTACATACCAGATCTTAGGTTCAGGTATTAAATATTACGAAGTTAGATAAAATTTAATTCTCTTAATGTAAAACCATTAAACTACTATGAAGACTTGCAAGATATGTATTAGCGTTTTACTCTTCGGTCTCTCCCTAAGGTTTAACTGCCATCAAATCGCTAACCAGTGCATAATATGCATAAGTCTGGTGAATTGATGTGGCCGTATCCATGCTATATCATGATCGTTATGAATGGACTTTTCTGAACAAATTAATGTTTACAAATCTAACATCACGGATGCAAGAGTGGCTGGTAGGCATTAGACTTCTTTTTTCCTGCGAATAAGCTAAACTCTCATATGTAACCAATTACATTTGAGGTGTTTATGAAGTCGTTTGTCAATATTAAGGTCGTTTTATGTTCGTTTTTATTTTTTGCAACCTCAGCGATTGCTTCTATTGCGTATTTCGGTGATTGCGATCGCTCGTTTCGGTTTATTCCGATCACTTGATCCTGCCGTTTTTCTCTCTTCCTATTTTTACTCTAAGTGATCGGATTGCGCCAGTTTTCTCATCGACTCACCTCCTAGTTCTATTCGATGACTATTGTGTACCAGCCGATCCATTAGAGCGTCTGCGACAGTGGCGTTACCGATCATGTTGTACCACTCCTTTACAGGTAACTGACTGATGACGATCGTGCTGCTGTTTTGGTAACGATCTTCAAGCACTTCTAATAAGTGACCTGCATGCTCTTGGGTTAGCTTTTCCATCCCCCAGTCGTCGAGGATTAGTAGAGCTTTCTTAGCCAACGATTGAAGTTGCTTTTGATAGCTACCGTCCAGACGACCTGCGGTCAGGTCATCAAGCAGGCGAGTTAATCGGTAGTATCTGACCGTGTGTTGTTGGTCGCAGGCACTGGTTGCCAGTGCGCAGCCAAGATACGTTTTGCCAGCACCTGTTGGGCCTGTGATCAAGATATTCTGGTGCTTATGTAGATAACTGCCCGTTAGAAGTTCGCTCATCTGTTTACGATTGAGATTTCGTCCCTCCTTGTAGATGAGTTGGCTCGGCTGAGCATCCACTCTCAGTTTGGCTTGCCGTTTTAAGCGTTGGATTTTTGTCTGATTGCGATTCAAGATTTCACTTTCCAGAAGTAGGCTTAGCCTTTCCTCGAAGTCCAGCTCTGCGTAGGTGCTCAGTTGTTCTTGTTGCTGCTCTAACGCTTTCACTGCATGGCTCAAGCGGAGGGTTTTGAGTTGGTCGTTCAGTGCGTTCATTTGTATTTCTCCTAGTGATAACAGTTCGGGCCACGGACATTGCTATGAACAAGGTTCGGCGTGCTCGTGTTGTCTTTGCTCAGTTGTCCTTCACGATTGTTCTTCAGCAGATTGTTGATGAAGGTGTAGTTCGGTTTTGTCAGCATCAGCGCATCTTTACAGGCTTGCTCTAAGCGCGACTCGCCATGCGCTTTACTCAGATTGAGCAGCCCAAGGCAGGAGCGATACGACTGCTCTGGATGAGGCTTGGAGTAGAGCATCTTATTGATGACTTCTCGTGTGGCTGGGCCGATATTGGCTCCCCAGTTGAGCAGGCGTCCAGGCGACCACTTCTGATGTTGATGATTACTCGGCATGTGCTCTGGTTGGGTGCTGTTTCCGCGCTCTCTTTGGCTGCGTGGATGCTGGGCTACCAAGTTACCTTGATGGTAGATCTGCACCAGACGGTTGGAGGCTTCCAGTTCGACATGGTGACCAACAAGTTGATGTGGCACCGAGTAGTAGTGGCGGCGATATTCTATGTGATAATCAGGCCCAACCTTGGCTCGCTTGGTTTCGGTATAAAGGTATCGCTGCTTAGGTAGCGGCTTTAACGCTGGCTTATCGAGTTTGTCGAACAGCGCTTTGCGGCTCGCACCATACTGTTTCATCTCACGTTCGTTTAAGTCATTCATAAGCTCACGGATGGCAAGGTTCAGCTCTTTGAAGGTATGGAAGGTTTGATGTCGTAGTCGCATCATGATCCAGCGTTCCACTAGGAGCACGGCATTCTCTGCCTTGGCTTTGTCTTTCGGTTTGTAAGGGCGAGCTGGCATCACTGCGGTTTGATAGTGATTCGCCAGTTTTTGATAACTGTCGTTAAGTCTCGGCTCATAACGATTGGCTTTGGTGACCGCGCTACGTAGATTATCGGGAACCAAGAGCTGTGGTACACCACCGAAGTGCTCGAACGCATTGGCATGCGCCTCTAACCAGTAAGACTTACCTTGACTCGGGAAGGCTTCAACATAGGTGTAATTGGACGCACCTAAGGTCGCCACGAACACTTCTGCTTCGCGCACTTCACCTGTATCAGGGTTGACCACTTGAAGCCGAGGCCCACAGTAATCGATAAACAGCTTGTCACCTGCCACATGGAGCTGGCGCATGCTGCGCTTTTGAGTTTTGAACCAACGAGTGAAGTGCTCGCAGAACTGAGTGTAAGCGTAAGCTTGTTCTTGATATTGCTCATGGTATTCCTGCCACAACAACATCTTTGTCATGCCTTTACGTCTGAGTTCGACTGCGTATTGAGTGAAGTCTGGCATGACTTTATCGCGACTGGCTTTCTTGCCGTGATACAGCGCTTGCGTGAGATCAGCATCGCTGCAACTTTCGGGTAGAGGCCAGCCAAGTTGGCTTTGTTTAAAGCGAGTAAGGAGTTCCGATATGGTGGACGGGCCGAGTTTCAGGCAAGAAGCGATACCACGATTGGAGAGACCGCAGTCGTACTTAAGGCGTAATACCTCTTTGATTTTGTTCATTGGAGTTCTCTTTTTGGCCATTGTCGCTTCCTTACGTTCTTGTTTAAGAAGTAAAGAATAG